>DLFZ01000056.1:7455-9035 GCA_002482435.1 Christensenella sp. UBA7707 | reverse complement strand
GGCGGGGCGGAAATGTTTGTAAGCCTTGCCGCAAGAAACGACAATGTGCTTCTGCTGAAACAAAATGAGGAGTATCAGGAAAAACGAAACGTGCCGGAAACGCTTTACGCACCGCTTCTGCAAACCGATGTAGTGGGAACACTCGAGTATACGGACGGTGACGGCAACCTCATTGCGCTGGTAGAGCTTGTGCCGCACAAGGAAATCGCCCAGGCCGGCCTTTCGGATTTTATCCGGATGCTGTTTTTAAGCTTTTTGCACGCGTGACAAACCTGTGAAAGCGCTGCAAACAATTTGCCGTGCCCCGTGCGACATTTGGCACCTTGCTTGCATGGGGCGGCGCGACAGCGTATAATAATGGAAAACGGCACGGGAGAACAACGAAAGATATGTTATCAAACCTGTTCAGCGCCGAAGCGCTGAAGCTCATGTTATACCGCGTTCCTGCGATTTTGATTGCGCTTTCTTTTCATGAGTTTGCGCATGCTTATGCCGCGTATAAAAAGGGCGATCCCACCGCGTACAACCTTGGGCGAATGACGCTCAACCCTTTGAGCCATCTTGACCCGTTCGGCATTTTAATGCTGCTGCTGGTTGGGTTTGGTTGGGCGCGCCCCGTTCCCATTAACCCACGGAACTTCCGCAACATGCGCCGCGATGAGATTATCGTATCGCTTGCAGGCGTTTTTACCAACTTTATTCTTGCCTTTGTAGCGACGGGCGTTTATGTGCTGGCGGCTTTCGTGCTTAACGTACAAAACGAAATCGCTTTGAACCTGCTGCTTCCGCTTGTTACGATCAACTTGAGCCTTTGTATTTTCAACCTGATCCCCATTCCACCGCTTGACGGGTACCATGTGCTTGAAAACCTTTTGATTCGCAGGGTGAACCCGAAATTTTTCCTGTATTTCGAGCGTTACGGCAACTTTATCTTGATTGCGCTTCTTCTAACGGGGGCGCTTACCGGTTTGCTTTCCACCGTTGTTTCGACGATCGTAAGCGGCTTTTTCACTTTTTACAGTTTAATTTTCGGATTGCTGTAATATGGCTTACGAGGTGCATCTCAAGCAGTTTGAAGGGCCGCTCGACCTGCTGCTTCACCTAATCGAGCAGGCCGAGGTTGACATCAAGGATATTTTTATTTCCGAAATCACCTCGCAATACCTTGCCTACATGCGCGGGCTGGACGAGCTGGATATGGATACGGCGAGCGAATTTATCGCAATGGCCGCAAACATCGTTTATATCAAATCCCGTTCGCTTCTTCCCAAGCCGCCCAAGGAGGACGATGAGGAGGACCCGGAAGAAGCGCTGATCCGCCAGCTTACCGAATACCGCGCTTTCAAGCAGGCAAGCGCCATGCTTGACGATCTTTGCAGGCAAGCCCAAGGCATTTTTACACGCCTTCCCGAGGAATTTGTGCTGCCGCCGCAGGAAGTCATTCTTACCGAAAGTTCTGTGGACGAGCTGCGGGAGGCTTTTTTTGCGGTGTTAAACCGTGAGATGCCGCAGCAGACCATAAGCCCGCTCGCGCAGCATGTGAATGCCGATCGTTTCACCGTGCGAAGGCAGCTTGTAAA
>DLFZ01000056.1:168-7427 GCA_002482435.1 Christensenella sp. UBA7707 | reverse complement strand
AAGCTTGAACGCATTGTGACGTTTATGGCTCTGCTGGAGATGCTTGTCTACGGAGAAATCCGCATCAAACAGCGCGCTCCGTTTGAACCCATTACGCTGATTGCCGGGAAGCTACTTGAGAACGATTCCGACATCGAATATGCCGACGAGCAGTAGGAGCCGCACATGAGCTACGACGAACGAATTTCCGCCATAGAATGTATTTTGTTTGTTTCTGGTGAGCCTGTTTCCACGGTGCAGCTTCAAAGGGCGCTCGGGGTGACACAGATGGAGATTTTGCATCTTCTTGATACCATGGACAACCTTTATAAAAGCGAGCAGCGAGGAATCCTTTTGTACCGTACGGAAGAAACCGTGCAGCTTGTATCCAACAAAAAGTACGCATCCTATGTCGAGGAGCTTTTACAGCCTGCGCAGACCAAGTCGTTTTCCCAGGCCATGCTTGAAACGCTTTCCGTCGTTGCCTACCGCCAGCCTGTGACTCGCGCCGAAATTGAAGCCGTGCGAGGCGTGCGCTGCGAATACTCCGTGAGCCAGCTTGTAAAGCTTGGCCTGATTCATGAGCTTGGACGAAAGGATGCCGTCGGCCGCCCAATGCTTTTTGGTACGACCGATGCGTTTTTGCGCCAGTTTGGCATCTCCTCGATCAAGGATCTGCCCTGTTACGAAACCTACCTTAAGAGTGATGAGGAAGCTGCTCAGGAAACGCTTGATCTTGCACAATAGGCAATAGAAGGAACGCAGCAAACATATTTTTCCATACAATCGTAAAACCTAAGAACCGTACACCCAAGGAGGGCGGTATGGTTCTTTTTGTTTTGCTCGCGCTTTTTATCGTTGTGGTCGTAGGGATACTTGTGCCGGTGCGGCTGCGCTTTATGCTGCGCGTGGATAGTTTCCGCCCAACGTTTTCCGCGGAAGCGGCGTTTTTTTACCGGTTGCTGCGGCTTCGTATCCACGGTTTTCTTGCATGCGCGGCGTTTGGTGAAACCAAGCTTTGGCTTGCCGTCAACGGCAAACCATATAAAAAAATAGAGCCCAAGCCCAACGAGAAGAAACCAGAAGACAAAAAGGGCGGCGCTGCCGATGCGATTGTGCGGTCCATTTTAAAAAGGCGTGCCTTCGAGATGCTTCGGGTGAGGTGTCGGATTGGGATTGAGGAGGATGCGTATCAAACGGTGCTTTTGTGCGGCGCACTGCGTATTCTTTTTAACGAATTTTTCCGCTTTTTTCTTCATGTGGAAAATGGGGATGTTTCAGTTGCACCGGATTTTTCACGTCCTGTTTTTTGGCTGAAAGTGGAAGGAATACTTACAATTCGTTCCACACAAATTATAACTGCTGCGCTTGGGCAGAGAAAAAAGCATAAGGAAGGAAACATCAAAAATGTCGCATCCGATTGAAAACATCATGCGAAGCACCATGGAACAGATAAAAGAAATGGTGGACGTCAATACCATTGTGGGCAACCCCATCATCACGGGGAAAGAAACGGTGATTCTTCCCGTTTCCAGAGTAAGCCTTGGCTTCCTTTCAGGCGGCGGCGAGTACTGCGCAGGAAACACGCCCGTAAAAAAATCCGGCAGCGAGCTTGATGGAGAAAAAGACCGGCTCCCCTTTGCCGGAACTTCAATTGCGGGCATGAGCATTACACCAATCGCGTTCCTCTCTGTGGCTGAAGGAAAGGTAAAGGTGCTTCCCGCGCAGTACAACAGCACCATAGACCGGGCAATTGAAATCATTCCCGAATCCATCTGCATGGTGGGAAAGGTGATTGGCGGTGCTTGCTGCAAGAGCGACGAGAAGGATGAAATTTTCGACGAAGACGATTTGAGCGACTGATATGTGCGCATTGCCTGCAAGAAGAATACTTTGTACGCTATGCGCGTTTGTGTTGCTGCTTGCGTTTCCGTTTCGGGCTGCCGCCGCCGAAGTGGATACGCAGGCGGCTTCCGCCGTTTTGATCGAAGCGAGTACCGGAAAGGTGCTTTACGCGAAAGCCGCACATGAAAAACTTCCCATGGCGAGCACCACCAAGGTGATGACCGCCATTTTAACGATTGAGCATTGCGCCCTTTCCGATATGGCGACCGTGCCGCGAGAGGCATACGGCACGGAAGGATCGAGCATCTATTTGGAGCTTGAGGAAAAAATCAGCGTGGAAGACCTTCTTTACGGGCTCATGCTTGCCTCTGGAAACGACGCAGCCGTAACGCTTGCCATTCATGTGGCGGGCAGCGTGGAGGCGTTTGCGCAGCTGATGAATGAAAAGGCAAAGGAGATTGGCGCGCTCAATACCAATTTTGTAACGCCAAACGGCCTCCACGACGGCGCACATTACACAACCGCCTATGACCTTGCGCTAATTTCCGCTTACGCGCTCAAGAACGAAACGTTTCAAACCATTGTCAGTACCACTTACCATAGAACCACCACCGGCAACCTTCAGCGCACCTTCAAAAACAAGAACAAAATCCTTTGGCAGTATGAGGGCGGCAATGGCGTAAAAACAGGGTACACGAGCGCTGCCGGAAAATGCCTTTCATTTGCCGCGAAAAGGGACAACATGCAGCTGGTCGGCGTCGTGCTCAACTGCCCGGATATGTTCAACAATGCCATGCGCATGCTAGATTACGGGTTTGCAAACTATGAAATGGTGAAGGCCATAGGTGCGGGCGATGTAATCGCGCGCGCAAGGGTTGCTGCAGGCGTAAAAAACGTGTTGGAACTTGTCACAAGTGAGGATATAATGATACCAGTGGAAAAAGGTACCAATGCTTCCATACAGTCGCGCGTTGTGATTGATGAAGGCATTCACGCGCCAATCCTCGCGGGAGATAAGCTCGGCTCCGTTGAACTCTATGAGGGCAACAAGCTGATTGCCGTTTCGCCGCTCGTGGCGAAAGACGGCGTGGATGCGGCGGATTTGGGCTTTTATCTTGATAAACTGTTCGGAAGATGGACCGCTTGAGCCCAAAACGGTTTTAATGCGCAGGAGGCGCGGGGAGACGCGGTTCGTGCGCTTTTTTTATGAAAGAAAAGAGGTTGGGGATTTTATGCGGTTGCAGAAATTTATGGCGGATGCGGGGGTGGCTTCCCGCCGCAAATGCGAGGAACTGATTAACGAGGGGCGCGTGAGTGTAAATGGGGAAACCGCGTTGATCGGCGCGCAAGTTGATCCCGAAAAAGACGAGGTTCTTTTGGATGGCAAGGAAATTGCAGCCAAGGCGGCGCGCGTAGTAATCGCTTTCAACAAGCCGCGCGGCGTGTTTTGCACCGTAAACGACCCGGAGGGCCGAAGAACCGTAATGGATTATTTTAAGGATCTGCCGTACCGGTTGTACCATGTGGGCAGGCTCGACTGCGATTCGGAAGGGCTTCTTTTTATGACCAACGACGGCGATCTTGCCTATAAGCTGATGCACCCAAAATTTCAAATCGAAAAAACGTATTATGTGGTTACCGACGGCATCCTCACCAACAACGAAGCACAGGCGCTTGAAACAGGAGTTCTTCTGGAAGATGGCATGACCGCGCCCGCGCGTTTAAAGCCCGCCGTGCAGAAGCAGGAGGGGACGACGGCATTTTTTATTACCATCCACGAAGGGCGTAACCGCCAAGTCAGGCGCATGCTTGAAGCGGTGGGGCATAGAACGTTCCTTTTGAGACGCGTGAGCGTCGGTAACGTGCAGCTTGAGGGCATGAAAACCGGCAGCTGGCGCTTTTTAAGTGCGGAGGAGGTCAAAAACCTCGAGGCCGTTTTAAGTGGAACGGACAACTAACATTTTATTGATTTTTTTGTAAGATATGCGCAGGAAAAATGAGGGATACCGCGAATATAAGAAATTGGGCTTATTTGAAAGATGTATACTTTCAAATCACTGCTTATTTATAACACTTATATCATCGGCTGAACAATAAGCATATCTTATAAGAAGGGAGGCGTTCCTATTTGAGCATTGACATCGGCTTGGCTGTAATTCTTATCATTGCCGCGTTTCTCATCGGTTTATTGATTGGCCGCTCCGGAAAATCATCCGGCAGCTTAGAACAACGCGAATCGAGTACCGAACATGAAAAAACGTTTGGCGGTGTTACGGCTTACGAGCCTGTGCCCTACGCGCCGGATACGATTGACCGCGGACGGTTTGACGCGGCGGTTGCTGCCGCCATAGCTTCGTACCTTGGCGAAGATGTTTCCGGTTTGCGCATCCATTCGGTAAAACTGCTTTCACGCAAAGCTATGCCGCGCCAACCTATGGTTGCGGCGATCAGCGCGGCGATCGCGACTGTTATGGGTACCGACGTATCGGGGCTTCGCATACGTTCCATCCGGCGCATCGGCGCGGCCGCGCCAAACAGGCAGCAGATGGTGGCTGCCATATCGGCGGCAATCGCAACCGCCATGAACACCGAAATCGACGGTTTACGCATCCGCAGCATTAAAAAAATATCTTAAATTGATGAAGGAGGCAACAACATGCACAAATTTATCGTCAACGTAAACGGTTCTTCCTATGAAGTCGAAGTAGAAGAGATCTCCGGTGTGTCCGCACCTGCCGCCCCTGTACAGGCTGCTGCTCCGGCACCCGTCGCCGCTCCTGTCGCGCCCGCTGCACCTAAGGCTTCCGCCGATGCGAAGGGCAGCCCCATTGTGGCTCCTATGCCCGGCACCATTGTTGATGTAAAGGTCGCCGTGGGCGATCAAGTCAAAAAAGGTAAGGTCATTCTCGTTCTTGAAGCCATGAAAATGGAAAACGAAATTCTTGCCGACCGCGACGGCGTGCTCACCGCGCTCAACGTGGCAAAGGGTTCCAACGTGAAATCCGGCGATACGCTCTGCCTGATCGGCTAAGCATTTGGCCGCGCTTCCGAATTTGAAAGGGAAGCGCAAAAAATATCGAACAAGGAGGTTGTATCATGGCCGGCAAGAAACTTTTGATTACGGATACCATTCTGCGCGATGCACACCAGTCGCAGGCCGCGACGCGCATGCGCACCGAAGATATGCTCCCTGCCTGCGAAATACTCGACAGCATCGGGTATTACTCGCTGGAATGCTGGGGCGGCGCCACCTTCGACTCCTGCCTGCGCTTCCTCAATGAGGATCCGTGGGACAGGCTCAGGAAGCTCAGAAAGGCTTTGCCCAACACGAAGCTTCAAATGCTGTTCCGTGGCCAGAACATACTCGGTTACAAGCATTATGCCGACGACGTGGTAGAGCAGTTCTGCCGCAAGGCGATTGAAAACGGCATTGACATCATCCGCATTTTTGACGCGCTCAACGACATTCGAAACCTTGAAGCCGCAATCAAGTACACCAAGAAATACGGCGGCATCTGCGAACCCGCCATCAGCTACACCATTAGCCCCGTTCATAACGAGGATTATTTTGTGAAGGTCGCAAAAGAGCTCGTTCAGATGGGTGCGGATACGATCTGCATCAAGGATATGGCAAACCTGCTGCTGCCTTACGACGCGTATTCCCTCGTGAAACGCCTGAAGGCGGAAGTAAATGTGCCCATCCACCTGCACACCCACAATTCTACCGGTACCGGCGACATGACCTACCTCATGGCCATGCAGGCTGGTGTAGACATTGTGGACTGCGCGCTGTCGCCTCTGGGCAACGGTACGGCACAGCCCGCCACCGAGCCTTTGGTTGCGACGCTCAAGGGCACTGAGCACGATACCGGCTTGGATCTTACCAAGCTTTCAGAGGCTGCCAAGCATTTCCGCAAGGTAGCCGAAAAACTCAAGGCCGAGGGCTTCCTCGATCCGAAGGTGCTCAATGTGGATACCAACACCCTCATGTATCAGGTTCCCGGCGGCATGCTTTCCAACCTTATTTCGCAGCTCAAGCAAGCCAATGCCGAGGAAAAGTATTACGAGGTGCTCTCGGAAATCCCGGTGGTCCGCAAGGATTTTGGTTATCTGCCGCTCGTCACGCCCACCAGCCAGATCGTAGGCTCGCAGGCGGTGCTCAACGTGCTCAACGGCCGTTATAAGAGCTTCACCAAGGAGTCCAAGGCGATCATGAAGGGCGAATACGGCAAGGTGCCCGGCGAGGTCAACGAGGAAGTGCGCAAGCTTGCCATCGGCGACGAAGAGGTGATCACCTGCCGCCCGGCCGATTTGCTTTCGCCCGAGCTTGATAAATACCGCGAGGAAATCAAGGATGTTATGCAGCAGGAAGAGGACGTGCTAAGTTACGCACTGTTCCCGCAGGTCGCCTTGAAATTCTTTGAAAACCGCAAGAAGGCTGCGGAAGGGCCCAAAGAAGAGCCCGTTGCCGCGCCTGCTCAGCCGGTCGCACCCGTTGCGCCCGCTCCCGCACCTGCCGCGCCCAAGGCTCCCGAAGGCGTGCGCGTGCTTTACGTGGAAGATTTGAGCATCGTATAACAACAGAAAAAACAAAGGCCGTCCGGGTTAATAACGCCGGACGGCTTTTTGTTTTATAGAGAAATACGAATTGCTTAAATGCCCATTTCTTGTTTCACTTGCGCAAAGCATTGCACGGCAAAATCCAAATCTTCTTTCGTATGACCGGCCGAAACCTGTGTGCGGATGCGCGCTCTGCCCATCGGAACCACAGGATAGCTGAAGCCAACCACATACACGCCTTTTTCGAGCATGCGCGCCGCAAACTCGGAAGCAACGCGTGCATCATAGAGCATGATCGGCACGATGGGGTGCGTGCTTTCCGGCACATCAAAACCGAGCTTTTTAAGGCTCTGGCGGAAATATGCCGTATTTTCATGCAGCTTGTCGCGAAGCGCGGTGGATTCGGTAAGCATTTCAAGCACCTTTAAGCTCGCCGCACAAATGGCGGGAGCAACGGTGTTGGAAAAAAGATAGGGGCGGGAGCGCTGGCGCAAAAGATCCACGATCTCCTTGCGCGCCGCGGTGTAGCCGCCGCTTGCGCCGCCCATGGCCTTACCAAGCGTACCTGTGATGATATCCACTCGGCCCATTACGCCGCAATGCTCATGCGTGCCGCGGCCATGTTCGCCCATAAAGCCTACGGCGTGGCTGTCGTCCACCATTACAAGCGCGTCGTATTCGTCGGCAAGGTCGCAGATCGCTTTGAGGTTTGCAATAAAACCATCCATAGAGAATACGCCGTCGGTGGCGATAAGTTTGATTCGGCAGTCTTTTGCCTGCTCAAGCTGTGTGCGAAGGTCGGCCATGTCGTTGTTTTTGTAGCGGAAACGCTTTGCCTTGCAAAGCCTTACACCGTCGATGATGCTCGCGTGGTT
>DLFZ01000056.1:0-146 GCA_002482435.1 Christensenella sp. UBA7707 | reverse complement strand
AGAAGCGTTTCAAACAGGCCGCCATTTGCGTCGAAGCAGGAACTGTAAAGAATGGCGTCGTCCATTTTCAAAAATTCTGCGATCTTTGCTTCAAGCTCCTTGTGGATGCTTTGTGTGCCGCAAATGAAGCGCACGGAGGAAAGCCC
>DLFZ01000095.1 GCA_002482435.1 Christensenella sp. UBA7707 | reverse complement strand
TGATCGCCATCGGCAACGGCACCGCCTCGCGCGAATCCGAAAAGTTCGTGGCGGATACCATTCACGGCATGAGCGGCATCGGCTATGTGATTGTAAACGAGGCGGGCGCGTCGGTATATTCGGCGTCAAAGCTTGGCGCAAAGGAATTTCCGGAATTCGACGTTTCGCTTCGAAGTGCCGTTTCCATTGCGCGGCGCTTGCAGGACCCGCTTGCAGAGCTTGTGAAGATCGACCCGCGAAGCATCGGCGTTGGCCAATACCAGCACGATATGCCCGAGGCGCGGCTTGACGGTGCGCTTAGCGGCGTTGTGGAAGCCTGCGTGAACGCCGTGGGTGTGGACCTTAACACCGCGTCCGCCCCGCTTTTGAGCCGGGTTTCGGGTATCGGGCCGGCGGTTGCGCAGAACATCGTTACCTACCGTGAGCAAAATGGCGCATTTCGCGCGCGCAAGGAAGCGCTGAAGGTCGCAAAGCTCGGCGAGCGCACCTATGTGCAGTGCGCGGGCTTTTTGCGCGTTCCTGAGAGCCGCGAGATCCTCGACAACACCGGCGTGCATCCCGAATCCTACGAGGCTGCAAAAACGCTTTTGAAGCTTTGCGGCTTTACGGAGGAGGATGTGCGGCAGTTTAAATTGAGCGGTCTTGCCGCGCGCGTAAAGGAAATGGGCGAGGAAGAAACCGCAAAGCGCTGCGGCGTGGGCGTTTTAACCCTGCGCGACATCATAGCGGAGCTTCAAAAGCCGGGGCGCGACCCGCGTGACGAGCTGCCTGCCCCCGTTTTGCGAAGCGACGTTTTGAATATGGAAGACCTTGTTTCGGGCATGGAGCTCAACGGCACGGTGCGAAACGTGGCGGACTTCGGCGCGTTTGTTGACATCGGCGTGCATCAGGACGGGCTTGTGCATATTTCAGAACTTTCCAATTCGTATGTGCGCCACCCTTCCGACGTGGTAAAGCCCGGCGACGTGGTAAAGGTTTGGGTGCTGGCTGTGGACGTAAAGAAAAAGCGCATTTCTCTTACGATGAAGCAGCCCAAATAGAGGTGCCCCGATCTTCAGAGAAAACCGTGACCTATGAACCCCAAGGGGGCGAACGGCATGCCGTTTGCCCCCTCTTCTATAAAAAATACAAAGCGCCTCCGCATGGATTTTGCTGCGCAACTTAAACGTTTTCGTGCATCAAAATCATTCTGTTGATTTCAGTAAAAGGAGGCAGTTCGGGTTTCATTTGTGCATAAAATATCCAACTCTTGCAATTTTTATGAACTTTGCTTGATTTTTTTGTCGAAAGCTACTAAACTTTATATGTTCGCGATAAATTTGGGGAAATTTACCGCTTCGTATTCGTATCCCAAAAGGCTGGAGCGGAATCCGGCAAACTGCACGGTAGTTTCCCTGTGGGGTTTTTGCGCGCGTTTTTGCTCGAGGGTTATTTTTGGTTTTTCCATACCGAAGCGGAATTCAGGGGACATTTTGGATTCCCCATAAAAGTTGTGTAAAAGCAAACCTATATTGGCGACCCGGCGCATGGATGCGATCCTTGGGGAAAGATTGGGGGGAGCAGCTTGTCAACGAACCATACGGCTTTTTTGATGGTTCCGATGTTTGCTTTTTTATGCAACCTGTTCCTGTTTATTTCCCTGTCCACTGTAAAAAAGAATAAGCTCATGTTTGCGTTTATGGGGCTGCTGGGCGCGTATCTTGTGATGACGCTCGGTTCGCTTCTCATGCGTCTTGCTTTTTTCCCCGGCAGCGCGTTTTGGTATAAAATTGCGCAGGCGGCTCTTTTCTTTGTGCCATATTGCTATTACAACATAACGCTACGCTACCTTGGCCTTGAATACCGCAGGCAAAGGCAGCTTTATTTTGCGCTTACGCTTTTCGCGGTGGCGCTTGTGCTGTTTACCGATGTGTTCGCCAATGCGCCCGTTGTCCATATCGGCGAGGGAGAATGGTACATTACGCATCATTTCCGCTGGCCTATCTCTCTACCCGCGGTTCTCGCGGCTGTGCTGGTAGCCCCCTCGATCATGCGGCTTTATCGAGAAGGCCGCACGGATACCGCAAAGCGCTCGGGCTTCTTCAGCGTGGCGTCGGGGCTCGGGCTTTTGAGCTTGGGTGTGCTGCTGCACTGCCTCAAGGGGCTTGCAGGGTTCCCGTTTGATACGCTGGCGTGCACCGTAAACGCGTTTGGCATTTACTACGTGCTTTACAAGCGGCGCATCAACCGCCTTTCTCACGGCATCAGCATGGGTGTGCTGTATTTTCTCTGGGCGTTTATTACGCTTGTTCTGGTTGCAGTGGCGCATGAGGCGGCCGCCAAACTGTTTGATACATTGTTTTCCTCAATCGCAAAGTACAAAGAAGTTGCGCTTACGCTGTTCTTCTGCCTTGCGGCGCTGTGTGTTTTTCTCGCGATCAACAGGCTTTACGGGCTGCTGTTTGAAAAAGAGCAGGCGCTCCGCAACGCAAAATTCAAAGAGTTTTCGCTGGCGGCAAGCAGAATGCTCAACTTGGGCGACCTTGTAAACGCATTGACCGACTTTTTGCTTTCAACGCTGCCGTCCGTGCGGGCCTATGTGTTTTTGCACTCCGAGGAAGACGGGCGCTATGCTTGCGCCGGACGTTCGGCGGGGCTTGACAGGCGCATGGAGTTTGCGCCAGACAGCCAGCTTGCCGAGTGGTTGAAAGATCAGGATGGCATCGTCCAATTTTCGGATTTTAAGCAAACCGCTCATTATGGCATGATGGATGAGCATGAAGCGCGCATCCTCAGCATCTTCGATACGGAGCTGATTCTGCCGATGAATGCCGACGGTGCGTTGATGGGGTTTACATTGTTGTCGCGCAAGTCCGACCGCAAGAAGTACGGCGGCGAGGAAATGAGCCTTTTAACGTCCGTGCTGCCGGTGTTTTCCATCGCGCTCAGAAATGCCACCCTTTACGAAAAAACCAACTTGGAAGCGCAGCGCGATTCGCTGACCGGCCTTTATAACCGCCGTTATTTCATGGAAAAGCTCGAGAACGATTTCAACCGCGCAAACGGTGGCACGCTTTCGGTGCTTCTGTTCAACCTTGACGATTTTCGCCTTTACAACGAGCTCTACGGCAACGACGAAGGCGATGCGATGCTTGTGCAATTCTCCGAGATTCTGAAAAACTGCATCAAGGGCAACGCTACCATCGCGCGCTATGCGTGCAACGAGTTTGCCGTGAGTTTGCCTACAAGCGACGCCATTACGGCCGGCAAGTATGCGCTTAAGGTAAAAAGCAAGCTCGCTGAGCACCTTGGCGTTTCCTCCGACCCCACCATGTTCCTTGCATTTTCTGCGGGCATATCCGCCTACCCGTCTGCGGCGGAAAACCCGCGCCAGCTCATGTCGTTTGCCGGCCAGGCGGTACGCCGCGCTAAGAGCGACGGCAAAAACCGCATCGTTACCTACTCGCCAGAACTGTTTGACCAGGGCGGCGATCAGCGCGACCGCGCCACCATCATTCAGGAATATTCCTCTACGATCTATGCCCTCACCGCCGCCATCGATACCAAGGACCATTACACCTTCAATCATTCGCTCTCGGTTTCCCATTATGCTGCAAGCCTCGCACAAGCGGCAGGGCTTAGCGCGGAAGTGGTGGAGGCTGTGCGGCAGGCAGGGCTGCTTCATGACATCGGCAAAATCGCCATCCCCGACGAAATTCTTTCCAAGGCCGGAAAGCTTACCGATGTAGAGTTTGCCGTCATGCGCAAGCATGTGGAACGCTCGGTGGAAATGATCCGCCACCTGCCTTCACTAAGTTATGTGACGCCATTGGTGCTGGGGCATCACGAGCGCTACGACGGGCACGGCTACCCGCGCGGCATCGCGGGCGACAGCATCCCGATCGGCGCACGCTGCCTTAACATTGCGGATTCGTTCGACGCCATGATCTCCCAACGCGCTTACAAAAGCCCCATGCCCCTTGACGCGGCGCTCGACGAGATACGTGTCAACCTCGGCAAGCAGTTTGATCCAAGCCTTGGGCGGCTTTTCATTGCGCTTGTGGAGAGCGGCGAACTGAACGTAGCCTGCTATTGACCGCTTCATAACGGTTGCTCTGCCCGGACGGCATACCGATGTCGGCCGGGCTTTTTGCATCCGTTTCGCCGTGCCGATACAGATAAAAAACAAGCCGGGCAAGAATGCCCGGCTCGGTTGCTTTTTGGATGCGGTGTTTAATTCAATCCGATTTCAAACGGCTGAATGGAGTACGCAAGTACCACCGATGCGCGCGGGTTTTCACGGTAGAAGCGCTTGAGGATGCGTTCGATGACCATGCTTCCGGTTTCGTAGGTCGTGCCCGGCAGCATCAAAATAAACTGTGATACGCTGTAACGCGCATATGCGTCGCCGCGGCGCAGCGAACCCTTGATGCATTCACGCAGTTTGTCGATGGCGCTGTTGAGCGTTTTTGCGGAGGGAGGCGTACCCGTTTTCCCATTTGCGGTGATGAGGCACAAATAAAGCGAGTTGCCCGTGCGTTCCGCCGCGCGTACCTCGAGGCGGTAAATATCCTTGAACACCTCGTATTCGCAGTAGAAGGCGCCGCCCGTTTCGGCTTCCTCGCGCATTGCCTCCTTGATCATGCTCAAGTCGGTTTCCACACCGCGCGTCGCCTTTGTAATTTCCTTGTAAAGCGCCATCAGCTCCTTGGAGGGGGTAACGCCGAACTCGCCGTAGAAAAGATCCGTCATTTCCTTATATTGCGCAAGCGCCGCCTGCGGGTTTTTCAGTTCCACCAGCGCAAGAATAAGGTTGTAGTAAAGGAACTCGTCGTATTTGTCGATGGCAATGGCATTTTGACAGATCTTCACGATCTGGGAGTAGCGTTCAAGCGCACGAAGCATGTTCACGGCGTTATGCACGGCGTTGAGATAGGTGTTGTGATAATAGGCGTTGAGCGGGATCACCCACGGTTCGTAGGCGGACATGGGAAGAAAATCGCCCTTATAAAGGTCGATTGCTTCAAGATACGCCTCAATGCGCTCTTCATCGCTGAACTGGACGGAAGCGCCTTTTTTGCAAAGGTGCTCGAAGCGATCTACATCCACTTCAAAATCCATATCCGGATTCCACGCGTAAGAATCACGGTAGTGCACAAGCATGTCGCGCCCATCCCTATACCCGAGCTCGTCGAGCACCGCGCGAATGCGAAAGATCAGCGTCTTTAACGCATTGCCCGGATTGTCGCTTTTTCCATTGGGGTACAAAAGCTCGATCAGCTCGTTCTGTGAAACCTCGCGGTTACGGAACGATATAAGATACTCGAGCGGAACCCATATTTTTTTGGAGCGTATGGTTTGATCGCTGATACACTTATCACCGTAAGTGAGCGAAAAACCGCCAAGCATCCCAATGTAAAGCTTTTGTTTTTTTGGCATTGCGTTTCTCCTGCCGCATTGCGGCGAAAAAGAGTTTGAAACGAAGATTTCTTTTCTTATTTTACACGATTCGCGGTGCGGCGGCAACATGCTGCACACGTACATATTTACTTTTTTGATGCAATATGTTACTATTTTTGAAACCAAATGTGCTGTGAAACGGATTTTGTGAATCTTTTTGCGAAATTTGTCGCTGTACTTTTGTTACAACCGGTTACGCCGTGCGCCGTGCGCGGCGCTTTCCCCCTCTCGCATTTTGGAAGGCAGGTGCTTTATGCGGCAAATGGTTTTGCGTACGCTGTCGCTGCTTGTTGCGCTAGGCGCCCTTTTTAGCGGCTGCTCCGCCGCGCCTGCCGAAAACACGGCGATAGAGCCGTCTGAAGTGCCGGTTTATCAAACGCCCGTATCTACCGTGGAAATGGAGCTTGATATTGCGCCGCTCGCCCAAAGCCCGGCGGTATCGTCGCTTCTCATGCCGGAGGCTTCTGGAACAACCGTTTACAAAAATGAAACCGCTGTGATCGACGCCTCAAATACAGAGGATGGGTATGTGATGATCCGCTGCCTCAAAAGCGGCGAAAAGCGCATGAAAGTAATCATCAGTGGCCCAAGCGGCACGGCATACACCTACAATCTGCCCCGCAGCGGAGAGTATGTGGTATTCCCCCTCTCTGACGGAAACGGCACTTATGCGGTAGCTGTGTATGAAAACGCCTATGATTCCAAATACGCGCTCGTGCTTGATACAAAACTTGACGTAACGCTCAAAGACGAGTTTGTTCCATTTCTGACGCCAAACCAGTTCGTCAACTACACGCCGCAAACCAAGGGTGTGCTTCTTGCACAAAAGCTCACGCAGGGCATCGACGACCCGCTGAAAAAAATCGAAATCGTGTTTGACTATGTTGTCAACAACCTCAACTACGATTATGAGCTTGCCAAAAACGTAAAGAGCGGGTACCTTCCGGACCTTGACGCGGTGCTCGAAAGCAAAAAGGGCATCTGCTTCGACTATGCCTCGCTCATGACCGCCATGTTAAGAAGCCTCGGCATCCCCACCAAGCTCGTGGTCGGCTACACGGGAAAACTGTACCATGCGTGGATCAACACCTATACCGAAAAAGGCGGATGGGTGGACGGGGTTATCTTTTTTGACGGGGCGAGGTGGAAGCTTATGGACCCTACCTTCCTTTCCACTGACGGCGACGACGAAATGATAAAGTATGTGGAAAACGCCGCAAACTATACGGCGAAGTTCCTCTATTGAGCAAACCCTGAAAATTCCGCAAAAAGCCCTTCCTTTCGCCGCTTTTCTTGAATGAGCGGCGATTTTATATTATAATCGATAATAGGGTATGTTTGGAAAGGGCGCGGCGAGGCAGGTTTCCCGCGCTTGTGTGCAGCCATGAAGCGGAATTTTCTAGACGACGCATATTTGAGCTCTCTTTGCCTTGAGCTTTCGCTGCTCGTCCGCGCGGGCGTCCCGTTTGCGGACGGTTTTCTGATGCTGCACGACGATGACAACGAAGCGGCCTCCGCCGCGCTTATGAAAGAGCTTTCCGCGCGATGTGAAGACGGCGCTTCGTTGAGCGTCGCATTTGAGGAGGCGGGCGTATTTCCTGCGTATCTTCGCGGCGTGCTTCGCGTTGCGGAAAAAACAGGCCGGCTCGAGGCTTCCCTAAAAGCGCTTTCCGAGCATTACGCGCGACAGCTTGCGCTCAAAAAAAGCATTCGAAACGCTGTGACGTATCCGGCGGTGCTGGTTTTGATCATGCTTGCGGTAGTGCTTGCGCTCATCTTTGGCGTGCTTCCCGTGTTTGATGGTGTGTTTGCGCAGCTCGGCCTTGAAATGCCGCCGCTCGCGCTTTTTTTGATGCAGCTTTCACGTTCCGTTTCCACCGTCGTTTTGGTGTTGTCAGCGGTGTTTGCGTTGGCCGTTTTGCTTTTGCTGGCGGTTTCCGTGAGCAAAAAACTACGCCTTTCTGTACAAAAAATCGTGAACGACCGCTTTTCGGCCACAAAAACCGGCAGCGCCGTAACGCGCGCGCGCTTTGCAAGCGCAATGTCGATGGCGCTCGCAAGCGGCCTTGATACGGATGAAGCGCTCATCCTTGCAAAAGCGATGTTCTCCGACGGTGCGCGTGATGCTATACAAAAGATCGACAAATGCGCCGCCTATGTGCGCGAGGGAAAGCAGTTTGACGACGCGCTGTATTTGAGCGGGCTTCTTGGCGCGCGTGACAGCCGCATGGCCGGCCTCGGCGTAAAAACCGGCGCGACCGAAGCCGTAATGGCGGACATCGCCGAGCGCGCGGATGCTTTGGCGCAGGAACGCATGGACGCACTCGTCGCGCGCATTGAACCCGCGCTTGTCGCTACCACCTCCGTGATCATCGGCGGCATTTTGCTGTGCGTGATGCTCCCGCTTGCAAGCATCATGTCCTCCATCGGGTAAGCGGCTATGAAACATGCAGACAAACCATTTTCTCGCTTTTTTTCGCCCGTTGCGTCGGTGCTGGCAGTGCTCGTTCTTTTGGGCATTGCCGTATATGGCATTGCCTCGGCTGCGCGCTCTACAAACGGCGCGGGTGCAAAAATCGCCGAAGAAAGCATCCGCCGCGCTGCCGTGAGCTGCTACGCACTAGAGGGTATCTACCCGCCCGACTATGCCTATCTTCGCGCGCATTACGGTGTGCGTGTGGATGAAACGCGCTATGCGGTGGTTTATGAGGTGTTTGGTTCCAATATGATGCCGCAGATCACGGTGATTCCGCTCTCCTAACAAACGGTTGCGCGGCGCGCGGGTAGCCGCAGGAGGCTCTTATGGCACAAAAACGGCGGGATTCCGCCAGCACCCTCTTTACCTTGCTGTTGCTTGTGGTGTTCGCGCTTTGCGCGTTTTTTGTGCTGGCACTTTCCGTGCGTGCCTATCGAGCATCAGAGGCGGAAGTGGCTGTGAACGGTACTTCGCGTACCGGCATTGCCTACCTTGCGAGCAAGGTGCGCCATTACGACGCGGCAGGCGCTTTGGAAGTCGGCGAATTCGACGGGTACAACGCGTTGTTTTTGTACGAAACGCATGAGGGTACGCGCTATACGACCGTGTTGTACGCAACAGACGGCGGGCTGTACGAGCTTTTTTCGGCGGATGTTTCACAGTTTGACCATAGCTCCGGCACCTTAATTGTGGAGGGCGCGCAGGCGCGGTTTTCGCTTGCGGATGGAACGCTTACACTCCAATATGAAGCGGACGGCGTGCGCCAAACGCTTTCGCTGACGCTCAGAAGTGGCGGAGGTAGCTTATGAAAACCCTCCCCCGCCGCAACGGCGCCCTTTTGTTTTTGACGGAGCTTCTCGTCTCCATTTTGGTGCTCGCGGTTGCCGCCGCGTTTTGTGTGAAGCTTTTTGCGGATGCGCGTGAGATGCGGCAAAAAAGTGCGGCCATTACGCAGGCGGCAGTGCTTGCGCAAAACGCCGCCGAGGTGTTCAAGGGAAAAGACGGTGCGCTCGAAGCTTTTTTCGGCATAAAAAGCGGCGAAGCGCCTGTGGACGGTGTTTACAGCATGTCGTATGATGCGCAGGGCGTTGCCTGCGATAAAGAGCAGGCAGCGTATGTGCTAATGCTTTGTGCCGCAGAGCAAAACGGGCTTTCTGTTGCGGATATTTCGGTTTACGATGCGGGCGGCGAAGCACTTTTTGCCTTGCGCGCCGTGGCCTTGCGGGAGGATGCGCCATGAACAGGCCCGTTAAAATCACAGGCGCGGGAACCGCAATGCTTCTGATGCTGTTCTTCATTCTCTGCCTTACGGTGCTTTGCGCGCTTGGGCTTCTTTCCGCCTCGGCGGATCTTCGGCTCGCAAGAACCTACGCCGCCTCCGTACAGACCTATTACGAGGCCGACGAACAGGCGAGTCGCGTATTGCGCGCACTTTTGCAGACGGAGCTTGAAACCCCGCCCGAAACGATAGAGGGCACGAAGGTATCCATCACGCAGGAAAACGGGCGCTATCTCGCGCGGTATCTGTGCGCTGCCGGTGAAAATCAGGCGCTGTACGTCGAGATCGTTTTGGATGGCGCGGGAAATTACCGCACCCAAGCATGGCGGCTTGAAAGCACCCTTGCATACTCCGTGGACGAGCACATCA
>DLFZ01000210.1 GCA_002482435.1 Christensenella sp. UBA7707 | reverse complement strand
GTTGGTTTCTTTGCGCTTCCTTTATTGAAAAACATGTGCAACAAGATCGCCCCGGCCAAACAGTCGGGGCGATTTCTTTGGAAAAACGAGGTCGTTAATCTTCCTTTACAATGGGGGCGTCGGGCGCATTCTTGCGAACACTTTCGATACCGTTCATGCAGCTCGTCTTTGCCTTGTAACCTTCGGATACCGCGATGATCTCACCGTTGCGCGCTTTGAGGCGAAAACGGTATTCGCCACCCTTGTCGAGATAGATCTCGAATTTGGGGTTGGCAACGGTTGCGAAACCTTCCACCGTCTGATCTTCCAGATTTGCGATGGGGGCATTCTTACGTACACTTTCAATGCCATTCTCGCAGGAAGCTTCGGTCGTGTAAATTTCGGAGGTAGCGATGGTTTCGCCGTTGCCGGCTTTCAAGTCGAATTTGAAGCCCGATGAGACCTTTTTCATGACGAATTTACCCATGGTTTTGCTCCTTTCCCTTGTGGATGCTTGTTACTGGTAACATACATCTTTATGACAAAAAATGCAAATATTCTTAATGAAATGAGTATGACGCCGCATAAAGGGGGAATCCATCCTACATGCGGCGCTTCTATCGGCTATAAAACATATTCCATTTGACAGTCGCACGGTTCTTTTTCGACGTGCGCGGCATCGTATTCCTGCGCCTCAACGCAGCCTACCGCACGGTAAAAAGCTTGGCTTTCCTCAGAGGAGTGCGCCGAGATGTAAAGCTTTTTTGCGCCATGTGTCTTGGCCCAAGCGGCAGCTTCGAAAAACAACCTTTTGCCGATGCCTAAATTTCGCATATCTTCCGATACGTGCAGTTCGGGCAGGTCGAGGTATTCCCGGCGGCAGCCAAAAAGGTTTGGGGTTACGCCTACAAAACCCTTCAAAAAGCCGTCCGAAAACGCACCAAACGTAAACCCACCCTCAAGCACGATGCTTTTCAAGCGGTCGATCAGCTCGGAATATTCCGCTTCGTTCCACTCGTCAACAAAGGCGATGTCCTTTATAACCCATTCGCCGTCAACCTTGCGCCAGCATCTTGTTACGGTTTGGCGGCGCTCAAAACGAGCGAAAAGCTCACGGCTGATTTTGTTTGCCTCAAGGCTTCGATATTCTAACTGTACCAAATTATCTCTTTCTTACCCGTGTAGCCCGTTCTCCTGCCGCTCCATGTTTTCCACCACAATATCGAAAATATTGCCCAGGGAGGCGCAGTATTCGAGCACCTTCCACGGCGTGTTGGTGTGGAAGTGAATTTTCACTAGGCTTTCGTCGCCCACGGCAAGCAGGCAGTCGCCTTCGATGTTGGCGGTGATGTAGTCGTTTACGGCATCTTCGGAGAGATTTTTCCCTTCAATCAAAAGCTGCGTGTCGTATTTGAATTCAAGCATGACATGCTCCTTTTCCACAATTCTATAACTACTGAACAAAGTATTGGAAAAACGCGAGTTCGAGTGCCTGCGTGTCGCGCATGGCACCGGAGTTGTTCAAAAAGCCTACGTCGGAGAACGCCTTGGCAATGTGCGCGATTTTGGCGTAAGGGAGGCGTGCGGCAAAATCGTAATTGCGCTGCGCGGAGGCGGGGGGCAGAGCGAGCGCCTTCGCGGCATCAGTGCGCTTTAAGCCGCGGTCAATGAGCGTTCGCGCCTTCAAAACCGTTTGCATGCGCCTTGAAAAAAGCGTGGCGAGCCCCATCGCGCTTGACCCGCTTTCCAAAAGCCGCTTTAATGCGGCAAACCCTTCCTCTTTGCGCCCATCGGCAAGCAGGTTGATGATGCGGAACGTATCGCTTTCAAGGCTTGGCGTTACCACAGCGTCGATCGCCGCACGGGTCACCTCGCTGCCTTCGCCCGCAAAACCGGCAGCTTTTTCGAATTCACCGGCAAGAACCGTCATATCCGTACCCGTCAGGTTCACAAGGTAATGGGCGTTTTTTTCGGAAATGGGGGAGCCGAGCTTTTTGCCGCGCTGCGCCAGCCATTTTACGGCTTCGTCCGGGTTAAGTGCCGCAAACAGCACCTCGCGCCCGACGGCCTTGAGCGCCTTTACGATGGTGAGGTTGTCTGCCGCCTTACCGCGCACGAAAAAGATGAGCGTCGTAGAATCGGGAACGGAGAAAACGTATTCCGCAAACTGCTTTGCAGCATCCTCCACGGGAAGCGCGCGGCAAATTACCACGCGGCGTTCCGCAAAAAAAGGAAGCGTTTCACATGCCGCGCGAACGGTATTAAAATCCGCATCCTCGAAGGTTTGCGCGTTGAGCTGGCGCGTGCCCTCGTCAAGCGACTGCAAAAGCGTACGCAAAACGCCGTCCTTCACAAATTCCTCGTCGCCGTGGAACAAGTAGGCACCGCCAAAGTTATTTTGCCGCAGGAGCGTTGTAAATTCAGTGTGATTCATAAACCTATTATAACAGAAAGCTTCTTGGTGCGCGACAAAAGAGCGCTTTAAAAAAGAAGGAGCAAAGCCGCGAGGATAAGCACCGCACCGCTTGAAAGATACTTTACGGTTTTGCCTTTCAGATGATAGCGGGAAAGAAGCGCCATCGCCGCGTAAACAAGAAGGGAAACGGCGAGCGGCACCTTGGAAAAGCGGGTGAGTGCAAAAGGCAATTCGGCAATTAGCTCCGCCGCGCGAACGGTGAGGCTTGCGCAAAAGTCCCCCAAAAACGCGGGGATTGATGCAATCGTAGGTGAAACAAAATAGAGAAGCACCGCAAAAAGCGAAACGATGAGCCCAAGGCTTGCAACAGGCAAAATGAGAATGTTTGAAAAAAGCGTGAGCCATGCGACGCTGCCGAAATAATGCGCAGTCAAAGGGAGCGTGCCAAGCGTGCCGCACACGGTGAGCGATATGTCCGC
>DLFZ01000085.1:2577-6549 GCA_002482435.1 Christensenella sp. UBA7707 | reverse complement strand
GGTCGGAAAACTTCGAGCCCATGAGCGCCGCGCGCTCCATTCGCTCGAGCGCCCACGCAAGGTTTACAGCCGTAGGCCGCGCTCCGTTTAAAATCGCCTTTTCCTTTTCGAGGTAAGCATAACGGTCGCCCATATTTACCGCGCGGCGAGCGCTAAGATAATAGGCGTATGCCGC
The DNA here is from genome assembly GCA_002482435.1 of Christensenella sp. UBA7707. Classification (GTDB taxonomy): domain Bacteria; phylum Bacillota; class Clostridia; order Christensenellales; family CAG-138; genus UBA7707. The sequence goes on along the minus strand of DLFZ01000085.1, from coordinate 6,374 downwards.
CGCAATGCCGATGGCGGGCGCGCCGCGCACCGCGAGGCGGCGTATGGCGTCTACAATTTCATCGGTCGTCCTCAGTTCGATCCATTTCGTTTCGTTGGGCAAAAGCGTTTGGTCGAGGATGACAAGCGCATCCTTCGCCTCGTTCAAAGCGACGTTTTTCATAAAGACAGAAGTCCCTTTCTTTCAAACATCATACAATATTTCCGCCCTGTTGACAAACGGGGGGTGCAATGCTTTTATGGTAGTAGAAACCTCGCTCCGCGCAACTCACAGCGCATTTAAGAGCCAGTGAAAACCCTTCTAATCGGGTAAACTGAAGAAAAAAGGAGTGACTTTGTTTTATGAAAATACGTCCATATCTTACGTTCAACGGTGAATGCAGCGAAGCGATTGCGCTTTACGAGCGCGCTTTCCATGCCGAGGTCTTAAAAACTTTAAGGTTTAGCGAACTTCCGCAAAACCCCGCGTTTTCCGTTCCGGAAGCGTTCCGCGACAGGGTTGTGCAGTGCACGCTGAACATCGGAAACGACTTTATACGTCTTTCGGACTGCGGCCCCGGCCACGATCTAAACGCGCAGGAAACCGAGCGCATTTCGCTTGCGGTGGAAACGGATGCCGATAGCGTACGCCACGCCTTTTCAGTGCTTGCCGAAGAAGGACAAGTGGGCATGCCCCTAGAGGAAACCTTCTACAGCCCCTGCGCGGGCGTGGTATTCGATAAATTCGGCGTAATGTGGAATTTGGTCGCGCAAAAATAAACCGCGTCACAAAACCGGAGCAGCCAAAAGAACCGCTCAGTGTGTGCTTCTACGTGGAGCACGTGTTTGTTTGCGTTGCGAAAACACCCATTTCATGGCATAATCGAACTGTACTTTTTGATCGTTCGGGAGGTTATTTCATGAGCACCATACGCGATCTTTCCCTTGCGCCGCTTGGGCTTCAACGCATCGAATGGGTAAAGGACTTTATGCCGGTTCTTCGCGCGCTTCGCGCACGCTTCAAGGAGGAACAGCCCTTCAAGGGGCTTCGCGTTTCCGTATGCGTGCATTTGGAGGCGAAAACCGCCTACCTTGCGCTTTTGCTGCGCGAGGCGGGCGCGCAAGTAAGCGTAACGGGTTCCAACCCCCTTTCTACCAAAGACGATGTGTGCGCGGCACTCGCCTCCTTGGGCATGGATGTGCACGCATGGTTCAACGCGACCCCTGACGAATTTCATGAGCACATCAGAAAAACGCTTGAGTTTCACCCCCATGTGATCATCGATGACGGCGGCGAGTTTGTGAGCATGCTCACCGACGAGCACCCCGAATATGCAGACTGCCTGCTTGGCGGCTGCGAGGAAACGACGACCGGCATCAGCCGCCTTCGCGCACGCGCCTCAAAGGGTCTTTTGCCCTTCCCCATGCTCGCCGTGAACGACGCAAACTGCAAGCATCTTTTCGACAACCGCCACGGCACGGGCCAATCTACCTGGGATGCTATCATGTACGCCACCAACAATATGGTTTCCGGTAAAACCGTGGTGGTAGCGGGCTACGGCTTTTGCTCGAGCGGCATCGCCATGCGCGCCAAAGGCCTCGGCGCGAACGTGATTGTTACCGAGGTGAACCCCTACCGCGCCCTTGAGGCGGCGATGGACGGCTTCCGCGTGCTGCGCATGGACGACGCCGCACCCTTAGGCGACATTTTCGTGACCGCCACCGGCTGCAAAGATGTGATTACCCGCCGTCACTTTGAAAAAATGAAAAACAATGCGCTTCTCGCCAACTCCGGCCACTTCGACGTGGAGATCAACAAGGAGCATCTTCGTGGCTTGAGCGCGCGTGTAGAAAACAGAAAGCCCTTCATCGATGGGTATTACCTAAATGACGGCAGGGTTTTGAACCTGCTGGCGGACGGCCGCCTTGTAAACATCGTCGCGGGCAACGGCCACCCGGCCGACATTATGGATCTTTCCTTTGCCATTCAGGCGCTTGGCGCGCGCTATATCGCGCAGCACGGCAAAGAGCTGAAACCCGGGCTTTACAATGTGCCCGAAGAGATTGACCACGAGGTCGCCATGCTCAAGCTCAATGCCATGGAGCTTGGCCTCGATACGCTCACCGGCGAGCAGGAATCCTACATCAACGAGCAGATCTAGTGCGTAAAAAGCGGCAGCGTGCCCCGCGCCGCTTCCAAATCCCGCACACCTTAAAAAGGAGAAGATGTTTCATGCAGCTCAAACGGTTCGGGCTTGGCATACGGTTTGACCTTCTGAAAGAAAAACCCAACGAAGGCTACATCAAGCGCCTGTTCGAGGAGATTTTTTCCGTGGTAACGCTCCACGACGTGAAGGGGCTCTCCCTCTACGGCGGCATGGACCCGACCGCCGGTGCGGACGAAAACATTTGCTTGCTTGTGATTATGGGCGGTAGCCTTGGCACGATGCGGCGCGTGTTCCAAAAGATCGACGACGATGCGGCCATCAGCATGTACCTTGCCCACAACCGCCCCTATCTTGAAAACAACCGCCTTGTTGCCATTGAAGGGCTTACCTTCTACGGCACGGTGCAGCCAAACGGCAGCATTCGCGGCGGCGATACGGACTGCTTCGGGCTTGTTGTGCCGCGTAGGCACGGCAAGCGCCGCCCCGTAGGTAAGGGCATTAAAATTTTGCTTGCGCCGGATTCGTTCAAGGGTACGCTTTCCTCAACCGATGCTATCAAGCGGCTCACCTTTGCGGCGCGCCGCCACTTCCCGGGGTGTAAAATCGTGCCGCTCCCCATTGCCGACGGCGGCGAGGGTACGGTAAGGGCGCTTGTTACAGCGAGCGACGGCGCGTACCGCAAGGCACAGGTAACAGGGCCGCTCGGCGAAAAGGTAAACGCAGTGTACGGCGTTTTGCACGGCAAAACGGCGGTAATCGAAATGGCGGAGGCATCAGGCCTTTCACTTGTGCCTGAGGAGAAGCGCGACATCCTTGCCGCCTCTACCTTCGGCACGGGTGAGCTTGTTCGCCGCGCGCTCGACGAGGGGCTTCGGGACATCCTCATCGGCATCGGCGGCAGCGCCACCAACGACGGCGGCATGGGCTGCGCAAGGGCGCTGGGCGTAAAGTTCTACGACGAAAACGACAACGAGCTGATGGGCTGCGGCGCGGACCTTGAAAAGGTACGAAAGATTGACCTTGAGTACCTGCTCCCCGCTGTTTCCGAGGCGCGTTTTACCTTGATGTGCGACGTAACCAACCCCCTTTGCGGCAGCGATGGCGCGGCCTATGTGTACGGCCCACAAAAGGGCGGTACCAAGGAGCAGCTCGACAAATTGGAGCGCGGCATGCAAAACTTTCAGGAAGTGCTTTGCGACGCGGTTTCGCGCGATGTGGCCACCGTGCCCGGCGCAGGCGCTGCGGGCGGGCTTGGTGCCATGCTCATGGCGATCCTTGACCCGTGCGTGAAGCAGGGCATCGACGCCATTCTCGATGCGGTGGATTTTGAGCGCATGCTAAAGGGCGTNNGCGCTTGTGGTAACGGGCGAAGGCAGGCTCGACGCGCAAAGCGTGCGCTACGGCAAGGCCGTAGCGGGTATTATGCGCCGAAGCGCCGCCAGAAAGGTGCCCGTTGCCGTCATCACGGGCGGCATGGGCGAAGGGGCCGACGGGCTTTATACTTTGGGCAATGCGGGAATCATGCCCACGGTGGATGGGCCGATGTGCCTTGAGTTTGCGCTTACCAATGCCGGTACGCTTTTTGACAGCGCCGCCGACAGGATGTTCCGCTTCATCCGCATGGGCAGGGACGTGGAAAAGATAGGTGCGC
>DLFZ01000085.1:1407-2569 GCA_002482435.1 Christensenella sp. UBA7707 | reverse complement strand
CTTTTGCGGTTTTTAGGCTGGGGAAAGCCCACGGAAGCGTAAGAGGCAAAACATAAAACGAACGATGTACAAACGGGCCGATGTTTGATTCGGCCCGTTTGTTTGGTTTCAACAAAAAGGCTGTTTCGAAAGCGCTCTGCTTTCAAAACAGCCTTAACATTCCATTTTTTAATTCCAGCCTATATTCCGAGCGCAGCGCGAATGTCCAACACCAAGGGGGTAAGCTGAGCATAGTTCATGATGGCCGTATTGACGTAGGAAACGTGAAGCTCGTCGTCATCCACGCGCACATACCCTTGGAAGGGGTTGATGGGGAAATAATAGTTTTGCTTGGAATCCGGCCCTTTTATGAGAAAGAAAATGCATATTTGCCCTTTGCGGAGCATCGGTACGGCATTTTCGCCGTAGGTAACGGCTGCAAGGGTGGCCGCGTCCACAGCATCCGCACTCATGGCAGGCGCATAAACAAGATCCACCACGTCGCCGTATTTGAGGGCGCCCTTTACCGCGCCGTACGCCTCAATGCGAACCAAAGCGGCGGGAAGCTCTTGCTCCACGGTGCCTCCGCCCTCCTGTGACCGGAAGGAGGTTGTTTTCAAAGCCGTACCGCTTGTTACGCGGCCGATGAAAATTTCATCCGCAGCGGCGGCCATATCCGCAAGGGAGGTATAATAATAGCTTGTAGCGGGAGCACTCACCACGGCGTCGAGCCTGGCGATTTCCGTGCGAACCTCGGCAAGCGTCACGCCCGCGGTTTTGAGCTTTGCCATACCGCCCGTGGTTTCCACCGCGTCGGAAGCAAGCACGTTAAACCCTATTTCATCCTCGGAATAGTGCACATCCGAACCCTGCTCCAAAAACAAAAGGTACGAGCCGCCTTCCTTAAGGCCGCTCGCCGTACAATGCAAAATATCTCCCGTTTTGGCGCTGCCCGCAAGCACCTCGTCAACCTCCACGGCGGCGCAGGGCGCGCCCGACGTATCGGTATGCGTTTGCACGCAGGTGCCGCGCACAACAAGCTGCGCGCTGCGGTAGCTTTGGCGAAGCGTTGTAAGCGCAAGCTCCGCATCGTGCGTAGGCTGGTTCAATCCGGCGGGAACGGCGCACGCGCAAATGAGCAGCATTGCAACAAATGCCGTCAAAAGGATTTTATGGAAACCCT
>DLFZ01000085.1:0-1348 GCA_002482435.1 Christensenella sp. UBA7707 | reverse complement strand
CCTAAAATGCTTCGCATTTCCGTACGGCAAAGTATGAAGCGTACAAAAGCCTACGGCTTTCGTACGTTTTGACGCAGATATCGTCAAAGCCGGATTGCAGTCAACTTCGGGCTTTCGCCAGCCAGCCGTGGCGGTTACAGGTTCCCTCCTACATTATAGACGAAGCAATTTGCGAAAAGGTTGCGCAGATGTGAAGGTTTCATAAATTTTTCTCAACATTTGCGGAACCCTTTTACATAAATAGCTATTTTTACATATCCCGCCGACCCTCGAAGGCCTTGAAAAGCGTCATTTCGTCGATGTATTCGAGGTTGCCGCCGATGGGAATACCGTGGGCGATGCGCGTTGCGCGCACGCCGCGCTGCTTTAAAAGCTTTGAAATGTATACGGCGGTCGCCTCCCCCTCCACATCGGGGTTGGTGGCGAGGATAACTTCCTTTACACCGCCCGCCTCCACGCGCTCCAAAAGCTCCTTGATGCGGATGTCGTCGGGGCCAACGCCGTCCATGGGCGAAATGGTGCCGCCGAGCACATGGTACAACCCATGGTACTCGCGCATCTTCTCCATGCTCTGCACGTCGCGCGCATCGCGCACCACGCACAATACCCCGTTGTGGCGCGTGGTATCCGAACAAAGCGCGCACGGCTCTACGTCGGTATAGCCGCCGCAAACAGGACAAAAGCCGATTTCCTCGCGTGCGCGCACGATTGCCGCAGCAAGCTCGCGCGCGTTTCCTTCCGGCATATCAAGAATGTGGTACGCAAGCCTCTGCGCGCTTTTTGCGCCGATGCCGGGGAGCCGCGCAAGCTGCGCGGTAAGTACGAGCAACGGTTCGAGCGGCATACCTTATAAACCCAAATTCAAGCCGCCCGTCAGCTTGCTCATTTCCGAGCTTACGGTTTCATCCGCAACGCGGATGGCCTCGTTGACGGCGCTTAACACGAGATCCTGAAGCATTTCAACATCGTCGGGATCCACACAGGCCTTGTCGATCTCAATGCTCTTGAGTTCCTTTTTGCCGTACACGGTCGCCTTCACCATGCCGCCGCCCGCGGACGCGGAAAACTCGCGTTCACCAAGCTCCTCCTGCAACTTCGCCATATCCTGCTGCATTTTTTGCGCCTGCCGCATCAACTGCTGCATGTTGCCGCCGCCCATGCCGGGAAAACCGCCTTTTTGCATACGAACCTCCATTGTTTCTTATAAATGTAAATTATATCACGAAATGCCGTATTTAGTCCACAACCTCAACGTTCATGCCGAAAAGGCTCATGACCTGCTCCTTCAGCTCCCCGCCCTTTTCCCACGGCACAGCCACAAACATCCCATCCGGCACAAGCGATTGCA
>DLFZ01000002.1 GCA_002482435.1 Christensenella sp. UBA7707 | reverse complement strand
CCCAAATTCTTGCTTCGATTATAACACAAGAAGCGAATTGTCAAAACAACACGGCGTGCTTTTTTGAAAAATTGACACAGATTGCTCACTTTAAGGTGGGGAAGCTGAACCCCTGCGGTTTTGAGGTGCGGTAATCTCTTCACCTTAAAGCGCGTTCAATCGTGAAAAAGAATTCAACCGTTTCATTTTCGCTCTTTGCTCCAATGGTTTCCCCTAAAAGCGTAAGTACTTCTTTGGCGATGGCTAGCCCCAGCCCTGTGCCGCCGCCGGAATGGGCTTTGTCCACCTTGTAAAAGCGGTCAAACAGATGCGCAATGTCCTCCGCGCTGATGCTGCCCGGGTTTTTCACGCTCACAACGTACTTTTCACCCTCGGCGTGTGCGGAAACCTCGATCACTCCGCTATGCTGCGTGTGCTTGATGGCGTTATCGAGCACGGCGATAAATACCTGTTCCGCGCGGTCGGGGTTGCTCATGGCATAAAGCGCTTCCTCAGGCAGGTTCAACTTGATGGAGAGTTCCTTTTCCCCTGCGGTTTTTTGGTAACGATCCGACACGTCGTAAAGCATTTCCGTAAGGTCGAAGCGCTGCTTGGTAGATGCCACCGCGCCCGACTGCAAACGCGAAAGCTCCAAGAGGTCGTCGATGAGCCTTGAGAGCCGCAAAGATTCTTTTAAGATATAGCCGTAGTAGCGCTGCGTATCCTCCTGCTTTTTTACAAGCCCATCATTGAGCGCGTCCGCAAGGCTTCGGATGGCCGCGATGGGTGTGCGAAGCTCATGGGAAACGTTCGCCACATATTCCCTTCTAGTCTGCTCAAGGCGTGCAAGCTCCGTGACGTCCTGCACAAGCGCCACAGCGCCCTCGGGCGCGCCGCTTTCATCAAGAAGCGCTGTCGTCGCCACGCGAAGCACGACGCCGTTCGTTTTAAGTTCATCGGTTTTCGAAAGGCCGGTTTCAAGCGTTTCATAAAGCACTTTCAAAACGGCGGAAAACTCCGCAGCAGACTGCCAGCTTTCGTTTGGCTCGCCTCCAAGCAGACGAACGGCCGAGGGGTTGCAATGGGTGACCTTCTTTTGTGCGTTCACGGCGACGATGCCCTCTCCAAGTCCATCGAGTACCGCCCGTAGGCGGTTTCGCTCAAAGGTCAGCTCGTCGATGGTGTTGGAAAGCGCGGCGGAAAGAAGGTTGAGCGACCGCCCGAGCTGTGAAACTTCGTCTTTGCCACCCTCATAAGCACGAACGGAAAAATCCCCATGCGCCATGGCCTGTGCGGCGGTGTTCATTTGCCTTAACGGCTTTGTAAGCCCTCGCGAGGCGAAAAACGCGGGTATCATCATCACAGCTAAGGAAATCACCATGCTGATGATCAGCGCATAGGTAAGCCCGCCGATCGCCGCGCTAAGCTCTTTGATGGGTTTTACCAGAAAAACGGCACCGATTACGTTGCCGTATGCGCTTATCACAGGTTGGCCAATNNATGACCCCGGCATTTTTCGCGGTATCGGGTGAATAAAGGCTTTCACCAGCGAGCACACGGCCAAGATAGCCGCTTTCCTCCAGTGATTTTGATAGCTCGTCGCTGTTTTGCCCATGTGGTCGCGCAACCATTTCACCGCCGGTCTTATACACAAAAAGTGCGGCGTCCCAAATGGCGTACTCGGTTTCGATGGTACGTTTATAATCGATTGGGCCGATGTAGCCCTGAAGGTATTCCGCCGTAATATCCGCAATATAAACCGCGCGCGGGGCAAGCTCCTGCGCCTTGATCACCGAAAATACAGTTCTTCCGGAATAGTTGAAAACGAGCGCCGTTAACGCGGCGCTCAAAACGACCGTAAGCAAAACAAGTCCCAGTATTTTTACAAGAATGGTTCTTTTCATGCCTGGCCCGCCTCAAATTTGTAGCCAACGCCATAAACGGTTTTCAAGTGCCAGCTCGTACCTTCTTCCGGAAGCTTTTGACGAATGCGCTTGATCTGCGTGTCCACCGCGCGGGTATCGCCGAAGTAGTCGTACCCCCATACGAGGGAAAGAATCTGCTCGCGGTCAAACACACGCCCGGGATGTGAAGCGAGAAGGTGCAGAATTTCAACTTCCTTGGGCGTAAACGGTATGCTTGCGCCATCCACCTTCACTTCATAATTAGAGATGTTAATTTCAAGCCGGTCAAAACGCAAAAGCTTTTCCGGCTCTGCTTTCGCCGCGTTAAAACGCCTTAACACTGCCTTCACACGCGCAACAACCTCGCGTGCGCTGAAAGGTTTTACGATATAATCGTCCGCGCCAAGCTCCAAGCCTAAAATGCGGTCAATTTCCTCGCCCTTTGCCGTAAGCATAATGATGGGCACGCGGCTTTTCGCACGAAGCTCGCGGCACACCTCGATGCCGTTTTTCTCTGGCATCATGAGATCCAAAATAAGCAGATCCGGCTTTTGCGCGTCGGCCATATCGAGCGCTGCTTGTCCATCCATTGCAGATATATAGGAAAACCCCTCGTTTTCCAAATAAACGCCAAGGGTTTCGTGAATGATGGGCTGATCGTCACAAATGAGCACTTTTTGCTTTTCAGACATGGATTGTCACCTCAGCATCATTATAATATTCCTGTTTTCACATGGCAAGGCGCTTTGAAAGCATGCCATAATTGTACGAATTTGTGACATATTGTTCTAAGCTATCGCATTTCTAAACCTTCCAAGCGCGCGGTTTTGTGCTATAATGTTGGTTATGAAATCATCACGATTCTACAAATTAGCTGTATTGATTTTATGCGCGGTTCTTATCGTGCCGCTTTTTGGTGCCTGCGGCAACATTCAGCTGAGCCCGGAAGCGAACTCTCCGCTTTTTATAAACGAAGCGGTTTCGTCGAACACACGCTGCCTTGTGCACGAAAAGCTAGGTACGCCGGACTGGGTCGAGCTTTACAATTCCTCCGACCGCGACATCTCTTTAAAGGGTTACGGTTTGAGCGATAATCTGCGCGAGCCGCACAAGTGGGTATTTCCCGACGTGGTGATTCCCGCAGGCGGTTATCTTGTGGTATACTGCGACAACTCCGCCGCGGGCGCGCAAGAGCCTCTTTGCACCGGCTTTGGGTTATCAAGAAGCGGCGAAACCCTATTTTTGAGCGACGCGTATTACAACCTTCTCACGCAGCTTGTGCTGCCGGAGCTGAAAAGNNGTAAGGACGACAGCGGTTACGGTTACTGCGCCGCGCCCACGCCAGGTGCGCAAAATGCCACCCCCATTTCCGATTCACTTGACGAATTGGTTTACGCTGCGGGGCCGGATGACCTCGTTTTGAGCGAGGTTCTCCCCGAAAACGAAACCGCCTTTTGCGCTTCCGACGGCGGCTTTTACCCGTACGCAGAGCTTTACAACAGTTCTTCTTCCCCGATGTATCTTTCATCTTATTATTTAACGGACGATGAAACCAATCCGCAAAAATGGAAAATCGAAGGCGAAGCGCTCCAAAGCGGGCAATATGCGCTCATTCTTTTTACCGGGAAAGAGGGCGTTTTAAGCGGCGGCGAGCTCTGCGCCTCCTTCCGTTTGGGTTCGCAAGATACCCATTTGATCCTCTACGACAGCCAGCTTCAAGAATGTGGGCGGCTCACATGGAGCGAAAACATGCCCGAGGGCGTAAGCATAACCGAAGACGGCAGCTTTACCGCGTTCCCCACGCCAGCTGCCGAAAATTCCACGCAGCGCTTTGAGAGCCTTGCTTTTTCCGACATGACCGATGCCGATTCCATTCGCGTCAACGAAGTGCTTGTGGACAACCGCTACAGTTTGGCCGACGAAGACGGCGACCGCGGTGCATGGGTTGAGCTTGTAAACAACACCGACGCGCCGGTTTCACTTCTTGGGTACTACTTAAGCGACGATGTGGAAGACCCTTTTAAATGGGCGCTGCCGGATGTGGAGCTTGCGCCGCACGTCTACCGGCTCGTGTTCCTTTCCGGCAAAAACAAAAACGGTGAACAGCTTCACACCTCGTTTCGTCTTTCAAAGTCCGACGGTGTTTTGATCCTTTCCAACAAAAACGGGCTCAAGCTTGACCGTGTGGCTTTTGAAGCTACCATCGGGAACGACATTTCCATAGGCCGCGACGATTCCGGCGCATGGAAATACTACGCCACCCCAACGCCGGGGGCAAAAAACTCCACCCATCCGTTCGATAGCCTTTCGGATGTGCAGCGCGTTGACGTGAACGGCGTTTCCATCAGCGAGGTATGCGCGGTAAACGCCGTAAAGAGCGGTGCCTCCGACTGGATTGAGCTTTATAATGGCTCCAGCCGTGATAAAAAGCTTAGCGGCTGGTATTTGAGCGACGATCCGGATAATCCAGCGTTATACTCACTTTCCGGCGTAGTGGTGCCTGCAGGCGGTTATGCGGTGATCAGCGCATCCACCACTGCCGGTGAGGGCGCTGCGGCGCCCTTTTCTGTTTCAGCGGCAGGCGAAACGCTGCTCCTTACCGACGAAAACGGTTTTTTGGTGGATGCTTTTGAAACGGGCTCGCTCAAAAGCGGTATAACCTCCGGGCGCTTGCAGGGCGACGGCAGCGGCGCGCGCTATTTCTTTACCTCCGCTACGAAAAGCACGGCAAACAACGCAGCAGCCTACCCCGCCTATGCCATGGACCCTGTTTTTTCCGACCTCTCGCTTTACCACATGGAGCCGTTTTCCCTAACCATCAGCTGCAACACACCGGACGCGCAAATCTATTACACGCTTGACGGAAGCGCACCGAGCACATCCTCAATGCTTTATACGGGGCCAATCGCCATTTCCAAAAATACGCCGATTCGCGCCGTTGCTGTAAAGGATGGGCTTTTGAACAGCAACGCCTCTCAGGCGACGTTTCTTTTTGAAAAGCCGCATACCATTCCGGTCGTTTGTTTAAGCATTGGCTCGTCCGACTTTGATACCGTGTATTCCGTAATCGACCGTTGGGAAAAGGTAGAACGCGGCGGCTTGTTTGCCTATTACGAAACCGATGGCCACCTTGGAACAGCGCTTCCTTGTGGGCTTCGCGTGAGCGGCGCCTCCACGCTTTTGATGCGGCAAAAGTCGCTTGCGGTTTACTTCCGCGGCGGTTACGGTGCAAGCACGGCGGAATACCCGTTTTTTAAAGAGGGCAGCGTTACTTCCTTCTCCTCGCTGGTGCTTCGAAATTCCGGTCAGGATGCGAACAACTCGCGCCTGCACGATTCCTTCTGCATGCGTGCGGTCAAGGGGCTCAACATCGAAGCCGTGTATACGCGCCCTGTCGCTGTGTACATCAACGGCAAATACTGGGGATTGTACGACCTCAACGAAAACCAAAACGAGGACTATCTCGCCACCTATTACGGCGCAAACCCCGACGAGGTGGATATCATTCGCCGCAATGAAACGCCGCTCGCCGGTAGCCGCTATGACTTTAAGAGGGTGCGCGAATTTGCACTTAACCAAAACACCGCCTCTGACGAAAAATATGCGAAGCTTTGCGAATGGATTGATGTGGACTACTTTACCGATTATCTGATCGCGCAAACGTATTTTTCAAACGGCGATATGTTCAACCAAAAATACTGGCGCACGCAGGATTCTGCCGTAAAATGGCGGCCCGTATACTTCGATTTGGACCTTTCCTTCTCTGGTGTCACGCGAAACCTTCTGCCCTCGTACTTCACATTGGAAGGAGTTCCGTCGCGCGACGGAACGCTTACCAACATGGATATTTTCGTGGGCCTAAGGCGAAACGCCGCATGGTGCGAGCAATTCTGCAAGCGTTATGTTTACGTTGTGATAAACCAGTTCGCCCCCGAAAGGCTTACCTCGATTTTGGATGGCTTAAGCGCCGAGATGGCGCCGGAAATGGCACGCCACATCGCGCGCTGGGGAACACCCTCCTCGGTTTCAAAATGGGAAAACGAGGTTGACGGCGTCAGAACTTATTTGAAGCAGCGCCCGCAATACGCTTTGAAAAACTTGCAAAGGGAGTTCGGCCTATCGGACGAAACCTTGCAGGAGTACATTGATTTGGCAAACGGACATGTAGGATGAAAAACTGCAATTTCTTTAAAAGGGAGATATTTTATGCTGGATATGAGCCTTCCGTATGCGGATATTTTAATGAAACGTGAAAAAGATACAGAGCTTGTGCTGTTTTCTTTGCCCGAAGATTATCGCTTTTCTTATTTTAAGGCCGGTGATGAAAAAGCATGGGCAAAAATCGAAACTTCGGTGCTTGAGTTCGACGACGAAATTGACGCACTGCTATACTTTCAACGTGATTATCTTCCGTATTTGTCTGAACTTGAGCGCAGATGCCTGTTTGTGGAAACGGCCGAAGGTGAAAAGATTGCAACCTGTACCGCGTGGTGGGATTATTCCGGCGAACGGCGCGACCCTTGGCTGCACTGGTTTGCCGTTCATCCCAACCATCAGGGGAAAGGCATTGGCAAGGCGCTTGCATCAAAGTTACTTGAGCGCATGACCGAAATTGAAGGAAAAAGGGATTTTTACCTTCATACGCAAACATGGAGCCACAGAGCCGTAAAAATCTACGAAACCCTAGGTTACCGAATCACCGAGGAACGCAACCTTGCCGGTTATGCCAACGAAGACAACAGCAATGCACTGGCAATTTTAAAAAGTGCTTACCAAGAAAAAGTCAGTTGTTAAGATTAAGAAAGAGTGAGGGGCTTACCCCTCACTCTTATTAAATCAAACTGACCTGTGCGCTTATTCCTCTTCTTCCTCTTCGGGCAGGATGGCGTTGTTGAACACCTGTTGCACATCCTCGTTTTCGTCGAGCTTCTCAAGAAGCTTTACAACCTTTTCGGCAAGCTCCGCGTCATTTGTAACATCCACAGTGTTGGTTGGGATGCGCACAAACTCTGCCGAGAGGAACGTGTAGCCAGCGCCCTCAAGCGCTTCGCGAACCGCCGAAAAATCCGTAACGGCGGTGTAGATTTCATAAACATCGTCGAGCGCGTTAAAGTCCTCAGCACCGGCGTCGAGCGCCGCCATCATCAACGAATCCTCATCGATGCTCGCGCTGCGTTCCACGATCAGCTGGCCGCGGCGGTTGAACATCCACGCCACACAACCGGAAGCGCCAAGGCTTCCGCCGCCTTTATCGAACAGATGGCGCATCTCCGCCGCAGTGCGGTTGCGGTTGTCGGTAACAACCTCGACAATCACGGCAACACCGCCCGGCGCATAGCCCTCATAAACCACTTCTTCGTAGTTGACGCTGCCAAGCTCGCCCGCAGCCTTTTTAAGAGAGCGGGAAATGTTGTCGTTTGGCATGTTGTTTGCTTTGGCCTTCGCGATCACATCGCGGAGCTTGGAGTTATTAAGCGGGTCGCTGCCGCCCTCTTTTACCGCAATGGCAATTTCACGGCCGATTTTGGTGAAAATCTTGCCGCGCTGCGAGTCTGTTTTTTCTTTCTTGTTCTTGATGTTGGCCCATTTGGAATGACCGGACATATGAAACCTCCCTGAAAGCGCATGTCTCAATGCGCGCGCCTGACAAGTGATTATATCACCAAAACGGAGGTCTGTACAACCCGTAACAGGGCGCTTTTTATGAAAACATCAATCGCTTATGCTTTTTGATGCAGCTCGTCGAGCTTGGCGCGGATTTTTTTCATATCCGTCCATGCATCGGCCTTTTTGCTTTCGTCGCGAAGCAGCGCAGAAGGGTGGTACGTCGGCAAAAACCAAACGCCTTTTTTCTGCTTCCACACGCCCCTGTCCTGCGTAATTCTCACCTGTTCATCGTACACATATTTTGCAGCGGTCGCCCCCA
>DLFZ01000033.1 GCA_002482435.1 Christensenella sp. UBA7707 | reverse complement strand
TAGGGCTTCTTGTCACCGTAGGGCTTATCGCCATAGGGCTTCCTGTCACCGTAAGGTTTCTTATCACCATACGGCTTTTTGTCCCCGTAGGGCTTCTTATCGCCGTACGGCTTGCCCCCGCGCGCGTTGTTTTCGCCCTGCGGGCGGTAAGGGGGCTTGCCGCCGCCCTTGTTGTTGAAATCTGGCATACTGCTCCTCTTTCTTGTTGTGTTGGCGGTGGTGTTTTTAAAACCGCGCGCTTTTATCGGCGCGGCGCCTTGTTAGCATATGTAGGAGAATGCTACGGCTTCGGCGGTGCTACGTCGGGCGTCTGATCGCCGTCTGTCAGCGCGGCGCGGACAATCTGCGAAAGCCGTTCGTCCCGCCCCGAAAGGTAAAGGTACCCCAAAAGCGCTTCAAAGCCGGTGGCCGTGCGGTAATCGGCTATTTTGGCGTTTTTGGGCACGGTACCAAGGTGCGTGTTGCGGCCGCGTTTGTAAATGGAAAGCTCTTCCTCGCTAAGCATCGGCTCTGCGCGGAAAAAGCCCGCCGCCTGCGCCTTGGCGCATACCTTCGACGCGCAGCGCACATGAAGCCCGTGCGCCGTTTGATCGGTGGTTTCCATATAGTATGTGCGCACGAAAAGGTCGAAAATCGTATCGCCGACATATGCGAGCACGGTTGGACTTAAAAGCGCGGGGTCGCGCGGGGAAACCCCGTGAAACGCCGCGTTGACCGTGCCGAGCATGCCGCCCGTATCGCCCTTTCCGTTCACTTTATCCATTGGGATTATTATAGACGGATTCCAAAATAAAGTAAAGAAATGCTATTGCGTGGGTTTGAAAAATAGAATGACACGCTTTTTTCTTTTTGCCGCTTTGTTCATTTGCACGTTCCATCTGCGCTCGCGATGCAGCGCGAGTTGTGGTATTCTTTAAAAAATAATCCGCCGCGCGGCCCCAAAAGGAGAATGCCATGCTTTCTCGCGGTTTTATTCAGGAAGAAAAAATGCTGGAGCTTACCGAGGCTCTCCCGCTCTACGAAAGTGCCGGCTGGGTGAATTACACCAAAAACCCCGACATACTCGAGCGTTCCTTGCGGCATTCGCTTGCGGTGCTTTGCTTTCGTTCGGAAGGAAAGCTTCTCGGACTTCTTCGAGCGGTGGGTGACGGGCATTCGGTTTTGTATGTGCAGGATCTTTTGGTGCTGCCGGAAGTTCAGCGCATGGGCATCGGCAAAGCTCTTCTTAAAGAACTCGACAATCTATATCCGAATGTTTACCAAAAGGTGCTTTTGACGGATGACACGCCAGAAAACACCCGTTTTTACGAAGGCTGCGGCTTTTTGTCCGCCTCTGGCGTGCGCTGTACGGCCTATGTGCAGTTTAAAAAATAGCGCGCAGCCTTCTCAAAAAGTACGTCAAAAAACGGAAGCCCAGCGGCTTCCGTTTTTGGTTCCGTTTTTAAGCCTTACTGCGGCTTTCTTGTTACCTTAATCTGAATATCCACACCGTCGGCGCGGTCGGCCTGTTCCACCTCAACGAGCATTCCGGCTTCCCGAAGCTGGTTTACGGCGGTGTTAATGGTGTTCATGAAAAGCCTGTAATCCTTCACGAGGCGGATCATGATGGGGCGGGGCTTTGCGCCGTCGCGCTTTTCATCGTAGAGGCGGTTGAGCGTTTTTTCCACATACGCCTCGGTTTCCTTTACGGAAAAGCCCTTTTCGGAGATTTTCTTCACGGCATCGAGCTGGTGCTTTTCCTCGCGCAGGCTTAACAGAGCGCGCGCGTGCCGCTCGCTTAAGCCCGCGTCGGTCATGGCATCCTTCACGGCGGGAGGGAGTTTTAAAACGCGCAGCTTGTTGGCGATGGATGACTGGCTTTTGCCGAGCTTTTTGGCAAGCTCCTCCTGCGTGAGATGGAAGGTTGAAAGAAGCTGGCTGTAACAGACGGCCTCCTCGAGGTAGTTGAGTTCTTCGCGCTGCAGGTTTTCTATGAGCGCCATCATTGCGGAAGTTTCGTCCACCACGTCGTTTTGCACGATGCAGGAAACGGTTTTCATACCGAGGCTCTTTACCGCGCGAAGCCTTCTTTCGCCGGCCACAAGCTCATAACCGTTTTTGACGGGGCGCACCACAAGCGGCTGGATAAGCCCCACCTGCGCGATGGAATCCGCAAGCTCCAAAATGCTTTCCTCCACAAACGTGGCACGCGGCTGGTTGGGGTTGGGGACGATTTTTGAAACGTCGATTTCCTCCAACCGCTTTTCAGGCTCGGCTTTTTTGGAATTGTCCTTCAAAAAATCAAACACCGGCATAGAGCTAGCCTCCTTGATGATTGTTTCGTTGTGATCCTATATATTTCCTGCAACCAACGCAAACGCGGCGCTTTTTCGCCAAAAGAACCTTTTTTTCGCGTGTAAGGGCCTGCGCCTCCCGAAAAAGTGATTTGCTTTTATAGCGGTTTCTTTTTCATAACGCCGCTTGCCCTTGGGTAAACGTCCGGCGTGGGCGCGAGCTTTTTCACAACGATCACGCGGCGCTCTCCCCACGCGGCATCAAACGCCACGGTTTCACCCCGCGCCTTAAGAAGATTGAGCGCGTTTTTCGCCGCCGCGAGCTCAGCGTCCGCCTGCGGCCCCTTGTACATAAGGGAAAGTCCGTTTTCCTTCAAAAAAGGCACCGTCAGCTCACAAAGCTCGCCGGCCGACGCAACCGCCCGCGAGAGCGCCGCGTCAAACTTCGCCCTGTATAGCGGGTTTTTTCCCGCCTCCTCCGCGCGCGCGTGCACAAGCGGGATGTTTAAACCAAGCTCGCCGCATACCGCCGCCAAAAACGTGAGCCGTTTTTGAAGCGCGTCCATCAGCGTAAAGCGTAAATCGGGCCGCGCGATTGCAAGCGGAATGCCGGGGAAGCCCGCGCCCGTTCCTACGTCGATCACCGCAGCGCCGTTTTTCAAAAGTTTTTCGGGAAGAATGCTGTCCGCAAAATGCTTTTGTGCGACCTCCATCGGCTCCGTGATGGCGGTAAGGTTCATGCGGGTATTCCAATCCACAAGCATTTCATAAAAGAGGCAGAGCTTCTTTTGCTGCTCCTCATTAAGCTGGGGGAGCGTTTGTTGTACCGCCACAAAAATATCGTTCATTTGCCCTCCCCTTGTTTTTCATGCGCATCTTTTTTGAGTTGCACCAAAAGTACCGCGATATCTGCCGGCGAAACGCCCGAAATGCGCGACGCCTGCCCGATGTTTTTGGGGCGGATCGAAGAAAGCTTCTGCCGCGCCTCGATGCGAAGCCCGCCCACGGAAAAATAGTCCATCCCATCAGGTAAGGCGGTTTGTTCCAGCTCCTCAAACCGTTTTACTTGTTCGAACTGCTTTTTGATGTACCCCTCGTAGCGCGCGGAAATTTCCACCTGCTCGCGCGCTTCATCGCCCACGTCAGGAAGCCCGCGCCCTAAGCGCAAAAGGTCGGTGTACGAAATGGTTTCGCGCTTTAAAATGTCGTAAAACCGCAGTCCGACGCGCGGCTCGCCCTCGCCTTTTTTTATAAAAAGTTCCCGAAGTGCCTCATCGGGCTGCGCAAATGCCGAAAGCGCTTTCATGGCGCGGTCGATCTCCTCTTTTTTTCGCATGAGCCGCTCATAGCGCGCGCCGCTCACAAGCCCTGTACGCATGGAAAGCTCGGTAAGCCTTAAATCGGCGTTGTCCTGCCGTAGAAGGAGCCTATATTCCGCGCGCGAGGTCATCATGCGGTACGGCTCGTTGGTACCTTTTGTGGTAAGGTCGTCCGTAAGCACGCCGATGTAAGCATCCGCCCGCGTCAAAAGAAGCGGAGGTTCCTCCTTCAAAAAAAGCGCGGCGTTGATGCCCGCGTAAAGCCCCTGCGCGGCTGCCTCCTCATAGCCCGAGGTTCC
>DLFZ01000123.1 GCA_002482435.1 Christensenella sp. UBA7707 | reverse complement strand
CTCGCGTATCTCCCTTTTGACGTGCGCAAGGAATTTCAAATACAAAAGGGGAGCGTTTACGCCAAATGCGAAATCGGCGGCGTGCCTTTTGAAACAAAGCTGCTTTCGAGGGGCGAGGGCAGGTTTTGCGTGTTGTTCAACAAGGCGCTTTTGAAAAGCCTTGCGCTTTCAGAGAATGCGCAAGGCATTGCGCTCAACATCGAGCCTCGCGCCGCAGAAAAAAACGCGGAGCAGCCGCAAAGGCTGCTCCAAAACGAAACGCTTCAAACAATTGCCGCGCGAAGGAGCATTCGTGCGTTTACGGGTGAAGACGTAAGCGAAGATGCACTTAATACGGTGCTTAACGCGGGCTTTTGTGCGCCTTCCGCGAGCAACAAGCGGCCCTTGCACTTTTTGGTTTCCAAGGATCGAGCCAAAATGGACGCGTTTATGGAAGCAAGCCCCTATGTGGGTATGCTCAAAACCGCAGCGGCCTCAATTGTGGTGTGCGGCGATAAGGTAACGCAGGGCATACCCGAATGGCTTTTGGAGGATTGTGCTGCGGCGACGGAAAACATGCTGCTGGCCATCGTTTCGCTCGGGCTTGGCGGCTGTTGGTGCGGCGTAAGGCAAGGCTCGGATTTTTATAAGGCGGTCGAAATGGCGTTTTGCCTGCCCGGGCACATTCGGCCGGTTTCGTTGATCGCCGTAGGCGTTCCCGCAGAGGAAAAAGCGCCGAACGATTGCTTTAACCCCGCGCGCGTACACATGGAAACGTGGTGAAAAAGAGAAATCAAAATCGGGCCTTCTCATCACTTTGAGAAGGCCCGATTTGTATTTTTATAGCGGGCGGCTCGTAAAACTCCGCCGCGAAGCGTCAGCCCTCGAACAGCGCCGTGGAAAGATAGCGTTCGCCCGTATCGGGAAGAATTACAACAATCAGTTTTCCTTCATTTTCCGGCCGCTTTGCAAGCTCGGTCGCCGCGTGAAGCGCCGCGCCTGAGGAAATGCCGACAAGAAGCCCTTCCGCATGTGCGATTGCACGCCCTGCCGCAAATGCGTCGTCGTTTTGCACGGTAATCACCTCGTCGTAAATACCGGTATTGAGCACGCGCGGCACAAAGCCCGCGCCGATGCCCTGTATTTTGTGTGGGCCGCTCTTCCCTTCGGTAAGCATGGGAGAAGCTGCAGGTTCCACGCCAACCACCTTCACGGAAGGCTTTTGCTCTTTTAAATATTCGCCTGCGCCGGTGATTGTGCCGCCCGTGCCGATGCCCGCCACAAAAAGATCGACCTGTCCGTCGGTATCGCGCCAAATCTCGGGGCCGGTGGTTCTTTTGTGAACGGCTGGGTTGGCGGGGTTGTCAAACTGGCCGGGCATGAAGCTGCCGGGGTTTTGCTCCAAAAGCTCGGTCGCCTTTTCGATGGCGCCTTTCATTCCCTTTGCGCCTTCGGTCAGCACAAGCTCCGCGCCGTAGGCCGCCAAAAGCTTGCGGCGCTCCACACTCATGGTTTCGGGCATGGTAAGAATTACGCGGTAGCCGCGCGCCGCCGCTACGCTTGCAAGACCAACGCCTGTGTTGCCCGATGTCGGCTCAATGATAAGGCCGCCGGGCTTAAGCTTTCCGGCTTTTTCAGCGTCGTCGATCATCGCGAGTGCGATGCGGTCCTTTACGCTGCCTGCGGGGTTAAAGTATTCAAGCTTCGCGGCGATGCGAGCTTTTAACCCTTCGGCTTTTTGATAGTTAACAAGCTCCAAAAGCGGTGTATTTCCGATCAATTCGGTAAGGCTTTGATAAAGCTTCACTTTTAAACCCTCAATTCATATATGATTAGTATGATATAAGAATATGCGAAAGCAGCCGAATTGTCAACACAAAAATGCAAAGAAAAATATTATTGAAAATGAAAAGCAACACTTTGTTTTATTGACAATAACGCATAAATATGCTACGATAAAAACCCCGTGCATTGTTGTGCGGGGAATTGCATAAAGGAGGAAACGAATGTGCAAAAATTCGTTCCGCGCTTAAAGTTGAGTAAGCGCAGAAAAAAGGAGCTCAATCAACAGCAACGAAGCACCTGGGAAGGCATCAAGCCTGTAACGCGCAAGGTGGAGAGCAAAAAACTTTATAGCCGCAAAAAAACCTCGTATACGGACGGCGATCCGGGCGGGGTTTTTTTGTATCCGAAAATATGTGCCGCTTCTTAAAACCAGAGACCCTATGGGCGAAAAGCTGTTTTCTCGCGACGGCGCGTGGTATATAATGGGGGAAAGAACACCCATGTTAAGCGTAAGGGGAAACGGCGTGAAAAAAGAAACGTTGACGGCTTTTTACAAAACACTTGTCGAACGACTTTTGGTATCGTTCGCACCGCACGCGCCGTTTTCGCGTCAGGCGCTCAAGGCGCTTTTCAGTGAGAAAGGCTTTCGCGAGGCTGTGCTTCGCGCGGCGTTTAAAAAGGAAACGCTTTGCGGCGATACGCTAAATGTGTGCCTGAGCGTGATGGAGGCGTTTTGCGAACAACCGCAGGGCGGGTGGCTTCCGTTTGTTTACGACGTACTCAGCGACGGGCTTTTCCCCTCCAATTTGCCGCCTGTAAGCGAAGGGCAAAAGCAAGCCATGCTCTTTTACCTGATTGCGCTTCGCGAGTTTGCCGCGTTTGAGCGTACGCTGCGCCCTTACGACGCGCTTTATGATCTTTTGTTTGTTACCGAGGAGGAACGGGAAAAAAGCCGCGTGCGCGAGGAATACCTTGCCTTTGTGCGCGCGTGCGAGGATTCGTTTTATTTGGAACTGATGCGCATCGGCAACGAGATTTTTCCGTTTTCGCCGCTTGCGCACGCCTCAGGCGTACACCACGTTGCGGTGCACATGGCGCGCATGGCAAACCGCGCGGGCGCGCACGCGGACGTGGCGCTTGTGAGCGCGGCTGCTGCCTGCCACGACATCGGCAAGTTCGGCTGCCGGGGCAACGACGCAAAGCGCATCCCCTACCTCCATTATTATTTTACCGACCAGTGGCTTCGTCTCAACTGCATGCCCGCCGTGGCGCACATCGCCGCCAACCATTCCACTTGGGATCTTGAGTTTGAAAACCTGCCCATCGAATCGCTTCTACTTATTTATTCTGATTTTCGTGTGCGCGGCGAAAAAGCACCCGACGGACGCGAGCAAATGCGTATTTTTCCGCTACCCGAGGCGCGCGAGGCTATTTTTTCTAAGCTATACAATGTGGATGATGAAAAGCGCGCGCGCTACGAGCGTGTGTACCATAAGCTTAGGGATTTTGAGGAGTATCTCGCTTCCTTGGGCGTGAGCGCCGACCCGTTCGTTACGGCACTTTCTGTTCCTGCAACGCTGGATGCATCGCTGAAAAACGACGAAGAGGTGGTTAAAGCTTTGCGTCTCACGGCGGTTGGGCACAACATCACGCTCATGCATGCGGTAAGCTCCAACGCGTCGTTTGCGCGGCTTTTGGAAAATGCGCGCAGCGAAAAAAACCTCGACAGCGTACGCACGCACCTACGGTTGTTCGAGGAATACTTTACCTACATGTCGCGCGCCAACAAGCTGCAGCTTTTGAGCTTTCTCTACGAGCTTTTGATGCACCACGAAAGCGACGTGCGAAGGCATGCGGGGCAAATTATGGGCAGGGTGCTTGCCAACCGCGCCATGCCCTACAAAAAGGAGTTGCCCGAGCACGCGCCCGAATCGGCGGTCGCGCCCGCGGTGGACGAGCTTTTGAGCGAGGCAGCGGCGCTGTTCAACGATTATCTTGAGCTTTTGCTGCATCCCGACCATAAAATTTCCTACAAGCATCAATTGCGCATCAAAAACTCGCTCAAGGTGGTGGTGGAATGGGTGTTTCGCTTCTGCCCGGCGCAAAGCGCGAAGGTGTACCTTGATGCATACCTTGCGAAGTTTTCCCGGTTTTCGCATGACGACTGCTTTTCTTTGGCGGATAGCCTTACGCATGTTCCCGCATCGCTTTTTACAAAAGAGCAGCTCTGCGCGCTCATCCGCTATACGCGGCCCATGCTTGAAAGCGCCGAGGTGGGTATGAACGTATGCGCGCTTCGCGCGCTCAAAAAGCTTTTCGAGGAGCGACCCGATGACGCGCGCGTCGAGCTTTTCAGCGTGCTTTCGGGCATTTCCTATGAGGAGGGCTCCGCGCCCGCGTGGCTTTTTTATAGGCTTCACAGCACCGTCCCCCAAGGCGCTCCGCTGCAGGCGCTTTATCTTGAAAACCTGAAAAATGCCGTACACTGGATGGTGAAGATCACCAACATCGAGCGGCTTTTGGAACAGGCGAAAAAGGAGCCTGCACTCGCGTTTCACGCGGCCATGCACCTATCCAATCTTTTGAGCGTGAGCGAGCACCTTCCCGTGCGCGACCGTGCGGGCGACGCGTTGCTTGAGGTCGCGCCGCTTTTAACGGTGGATCAATGCAACGAGATCGTGGTGGACTTAAGCCGTGGTCTTGAAACCGGTCAGTATGAGTTTACGCGCTACATTCCGCCCTGCCTCGGGAAGCTTTTGGGGTACCTACCCGAAAAGGAGCTTGACGAAACGTTCGATGCGCTTGAAAAAACCGTGCGTACGGGCAATACAGCGGCAGCCTGTGCGGCGCTCGATACCATCGGCGCGGCGCTCGTGTGTGCGCTTTTGCCCGACGCGGTCGGGCAAAAAACGCTGAATGTGCGGCAAATGCGGCTGTTGGGCACACTCTTTACGGGCCTTGCGCATTACAACGACCAGATCGGGCGCGTGGCGCTCAACGTGCTTTGTGCCGCGCTGTTCTCAAACGGGGTGCTTTCGCTTTCCGCGCGGCGTGAACTTTTTCCGTTGGTGGCAAAAAAGCTTTTGTGCCTGCTCGCAGAGCGGCGGGAAAACGAGCTCAACTTTTTCAACACCGCCGCCATGCTCAACCACCTCTACCGCTTCATTACCGAGTGTGAGGTACGCTTTGGCGCATTTTGCTTCACGCCGCCATCCGCCGCGGCGTTTTTTCCCGGCACGTTCGACCCGTTTTCCGCGGGTCATAAGCGCATCGTGGAGGAAATTCTCGCGCTTGGCTTTGAGGTTTACCTTTCCATCGACGAGTTTTCATGGTCGAAGTACACCCAGCCAAAGCTCATGCGGCGCCAGATCGCGCTCATGTCGGTGGCCGACAGGTTTGGCGTGTACCTTTTCCCCGACGAGCTTCCCATCAACATCGGCAACCCTGCGGATTTGCGGCGGTTGAAGGAGCTTTTTACGCCGCGCAAGCTTTACCTTGTTGCGGGAACGGATGTAATCGAAAACGCCTCCGCTTATTTTGAAGACACGGGAGCGGCGGCGTCGTTTGACCATATCATATTTGCAAGAAGCGCATCGGAGGGCTCGGAAAAGCCCTTTGCGGCCGCGAAAAAGCTGACGGGCGAGGTTATCACCTTAACCCTGCCTACGTATTATGAGGACGTGAGCTCCTCGCGCATCCGCGAGAACATCGACAAAAACCTCGATATTTCCATGCTTGTAGACCCTGTGGCGCAAGGGTACATTTATGAAAACGGCATGTATTTGCGCGCGCCGCAATACAAAACCGCTCTAAGCCCGGCTGCCCCTTGGTTTACGCGACATTCAGCGCCGGACGCGGCGCTCGAGCGCTCGCTTGCTGCCCTGCCGCCCTTTGTGGCGGATGCGGTACGGCATGCGGCGGGGCGTAAGGGCTTTCTTGCTGTTACCTTAAACGGCGGGGGCAGAACGCTTGGCATTGCTTGCGGGCATACGCTCGACACGCGAAACCACCGTGAAATTACGGGTGACGAGGCCGTTTTGGAACTGCTTCGCACACGCGTTTCCGGACGCGCGCTCGAGATTGACTGTGTGTATGCCGGCGAAAGCGCTTCTTCGGGCGCGCCGCAATTTGGTATGGAGGATGCTCCGGCACGATTGCTTAACGAGCTTTTGGCACGAAGCCTTGAGCGGGACGATACCTACGCCATCTGCTTTACCCACGGCGATGAGGCGCTTTGCCGCGAGCTTTCGCGCAAGGGCTTTTTATCGGCCGAAGGGAATTGCGGCGCGATGTATGTGGATATGCGCGCGCCCATGGTGATGCTTGAGGATGCGTTTTTGTGCGTGAAGGAGCCGCTTTTGAGCGCGCCCGAGGTGCGCAGCGCCATTATGGAAGCGCGAAAAAACCTGCAAACGGCCCTCGCCGCACTGTACCCGGGCGAGCTTGTGCTTTCGTTCAACGCGGAGCTTTTGATGCGTGCGCTTGTGGAAAAGGTGCAAAGGCACAATGGGGTTTTGGATGTACCCCTTGGGCGGCGCAAGCTTGGGCCGAACATGTGCGTGCCCTACGGCAACATCCTTTCGGATATCGTGGTGCCAAACACCGTCACCAAGGCGCTGCATGTGGAAAAAACCTTTGCGGCCGACATCAAAAGCTTTTCCATTACCGAATACCCGGGGTACTCGCCGCTTCTTAACCAAGTGCGCGCCATAAAATCCTTCGACCGTCCCGTTATCCTGACGGACGATCTTTTTAACAAGGGCGTGCGTCTCGAGCGCGTTTCCGGGCTCTTTGAACAGGAAGGCGTGGAGCTTTCCATGGTGGTTACGGGCATACTTTCGGGCCGCGGAAAGGATTCTATGGATTCGCGCGGCATGGAGATCGACAGCGTATACTTTGTACCGAACCTAAAATACTGGTTTACCGAAAGTGTAATGTACCCCTTCTTTGGTGGCGACAGCGTTGCGCGCGACGTTACGCGCGGCGGCAACCATTTGAATTCCATCAACCTCATTCTGCCCTACAAAACGCCCGACTTTTTGCGTGGGTGCGACGAGCGGGCAATTTACAACCTTTCCCGCACGTCGCTTGAAAACGCGTACAATGTGCTTCGCGCGCTTGAAAAGGAGCATCAAACGGCGTTTGGACGGAGTCTTACGCTTGCGCGGCTCGCCTCGGCGCTCAACAAGCCGCGCCTTTTGGATNNACATTATCTCAGGTACGACCGCAGCGTGCCCGCCTCTGCCTACATCAAGGACGACCTTGAGCAGCTCGGACGATTGGGGGGGAGCATGTTTGAAGCATGAGCTTTCGTTTTACTCCTTCAGGGGCGTGTGCCTTGTTCCCTTGGACGCGGAACCGCCCGAAGGCGCGCGCATTGCGGAGCAGCCGTTTGCGCCCGTGGTTTTTTTGGTAAAGCGCGACCCGCTTCAAAACCGCTTTTGGTTTTCCGTGCGCGAGGTGGCCGAGGCATTTTTAGAGGAAGGCCCAGCGGTGCTCGATTCCTCTCAAGAAAAGCCGCAGCTTCCGTTTGTGCAGGATGCACGCTATACGCTTTTGAGCATCCTCGTGCGCGAGCACGGCGCGGCGGTCGTCAATACGGCGTTTCCGCTCTATAAGGCGGTGCTCGGCACCGTGCCCATAAGAAAGGCGAAGGGGCTTCGCGTCAATGTTGCGGGGCTAGGCGATGTGGGCGGCGCGCTTCTTACGGGGCTGGTGCTTCTTGGCGGCGATACTTTTTCAGAAATCGGCATTTACGACAAAAACCCGGCGCTCGTGGAGCGCTACGAGCAGGAGCTCAACCAGATTTTGCCCCTCAAGGAAAACGCGCGCGTGCCGCGCGTGATGCCAATCAAAGAGGAGGCAGAGCTTTTCTCAGGGAGCGCGTTTCTTTTTTGCGCGTCGCGCGGTGTGCCAAACCCCGAAAATTGCGGCGATGTGCGCATGGCGCAGTGGGAATCGAACCGCGCCTTGGTGCTTCCGTACGCGCGCATGGCCAGAAAGGCCGCGTTTACGGGGTTGTTTGCCCAAGTTTCCGACCCTGTGGACCTTTTGTGCCGCGATGTGTTTTTGGAAAGCAACAAAGACGACAACGGAAAGCTCGACTTTATGGGGCTTTTGCCCGAGCAGGTGCGCGGCTACGGCCTTGGGGTAATGGCGGCGCGGGCGCGGTATGCTTCGCGCGCGCTTTCGCGCGAGGCGGATTGCTTAAACCTTCGCGTTTACGGGCCGCACGGAAACGGCCTTGTGGCGGCAAACGACCCGTGTGCCGCTTATGATGATGCGCTTTCCTTGGAATTGACCAAACGCGCGGTCGAAGCGAACCTTCGCGTGAGAGAAACGGGCTTTAAGCCCTACATCGCGCCGGGCATTTCCTCCGCGTGCGTTTCTCTAATTCGCACCTTCCGCGGCGAATGGCATGAGGCATCCACGCCGCTTGGCGGCGTTTATATGGGCTGTCGTGCGCGCATTACAAAACACGGCGTAGAGCTTGAGCGAGCGCCGCTTCACGAAACGCTTTTCAAGCGCATCGAAACATCGTTTGCCGGGCTTAAAACTACGGAGGCACCATGGAGCTTACGGTCGTAACCATCGGAAATTCCGCGCGGCGTGACGGCGTGCTCGAAAAAGCGCTTTCGGGCGTTTCGCACAGCCTTCTTTCCGCGCGCGACGCGATGCAAAGCGACCTAAAAGGGAAGCGCGTGCTTTTTTCTGCCGCCATTGGGGCATATGGCATGGACGCGGAATTTGCGGTGTTCTTAGAATATCTCAACAGAAATATAACCGCGCTCGACGGTTGTGTGGGCGCGGTGCTGATGGACGGCGAAGGAGAGCTTTACACCAAGGAGCTTTCGCGGATGCTTGTGTTTTCCGCCAACAACGCAGGCTGTCTTTTTTTGGGCAAGGCGCTTGTGGAGGCCACAGGCTCTCTCTCCAACTTCGAGGTGCTTGCTTTGCGCGGAAATACGGACACCAAAACCGCACACGAGCGCGCCGCAGCAGAGCTTGTAACAAGGCTTCTCACCTTTTCGCCGCCCAAACAAAATAAGCCCAACGTTTTGGCGCTTCATTCCTCCGTGCGCGAAACCTCAAACACCTTACAGCTTGGCTATGCGCTGCTGGATAGGCTCTCGCCCCGCTGCGATGTGCGCGAAATCTCGCTTGGCGAGGGCCACATCCGAGATTGCCGTGGGTGCTCGTATACCATGTGCAGGCATTTTGCGCAAATGGATACCTGCTTTTACGGCAGCACCATTTTTGAAGATGTGTTTCCCGCGGTACTTGCCTGTGACGCGCTGCTTCTTTTGTGCCCCAACTACAACGATGCGCTTGGCGCAAACATCACGGCTTTCATCAACCGCCTCACGGCGCTTCTTGTGAAAAACACGCTTTACGATAAAGCGGTGTACGCGGTTGTGGTATCCGGCTACAGCGGCGGCGACATCGTGGCGCGGCAGGTTTTGGGAAGCCTCTGCTTGAACAAAACCTTCTACTTGCCGCCGCGCTTTTCCCTTCTTGTTACCGCAAATGACCCCGGGGCCGCCATGCGGCGCGAGGGCGTGGAGCAAAGGCTCGACGGTTTTTCCGAGAACATGCTACATCAGCTTATCAAATAAGGACGGCAAACAAAGTGGAACAAAAGAAGAAACCAAAAATCACCGTTGTAAAAAACGGCCCTTACCGTGTGACGGGCGGTATTCCATTGTATGAAATGATCATCGTGCCGCGCGGCGGCGGGTATGAACTTGATGAGGGCGCGCCTCTCCCTCAGGCGGAGGCGTATTCTTTGTGCCGCTGCGGCAAATCGAAAAACGCCCCGTTTTGCGACGGAACGCACCGCACGGAAGGCTTTTTGAGCAGCGAAACCGCGTCGCGCACGCCGTACCTTTTGCGCGCACGCAAAATCGAAGGTCCTGACCTTGATCTGTATGACGACAACCGCTGTTCTTACGCCCGGTTTTGCCACCGCAAAGCTGGCTCCGCGTGGTCGCTCACCATGGCGTCGGACGACCCGGAAAAGAAAAAGGAGGCCATCCTTGCCGCGGTGGAATGCCCAACAGGCAGGCTTGTGGCGGCTGAAAAAAACGGACAAGCCTATGAGCTCGATTGCGACCCCTGCATTGAAGTGGTGCAGGACCCTGAGGAGGGTGTGAGCTGCGGCCTTTTTGTAAAGGGAGGCGTGGAGCTTGAGGGCGAAGAAGGTTATGTTTACGAATCGCGGATGCGCTACGTGCTTTGCCGCTGCGGCCGTTCGCGCACAAAGCCGCTGTGCGATGCCATGCATGTGCCCATCGGTTGGAAGGACAAATAAAACAGAACAAAATCAGCCTATCGGCAAATCCTCCTCTCGACGTTGCCGACGGAATTAGAGGAAACGTTCGTAGCCCTGTCCGCGAAAAAGCGCGGACAGGGCTTTTGCTTTTAAGCAAATATTGCGCGGGAAATTTTTGCCGCAAGCGCTTCGTGTGGGAGGCTGCGCTTTCCCGTTTCAATCGCTTTTTGTCAGCTTCACAACCAAATGCAATTATTCGCAGTTTCATCCATTATCCGCCCGCGAGGAAGGACTTATAATATACATGCAATCCTTTTGTTTATCAAAAAAGTGGCTGCGCCACTTTTTTGAGGCTACACGCTTTGCCTAAAATGCTTCGCATTTCCGTGCGGCAAAGCGTGAAATGTACGAAAGCCTAAGGCTTTCATCCGTTTTGACGCACATGTCGTCAAAGCCGGAATGGAAGTCAAGGGGGCGGAGCCGAAGCGCCGCCTGTGGCGGATAAAGCGAGGCGGAAGCCCAGTGAGTAAGGGAGTATTGTGATAAAACACAATACGACTATTACGAACTGCGAAACGGCCCCTTGACAATCCCTGGATTCTAACACCTTAAATCCTTATCTTTCATTAACTTTGCAGGAAAAGGCGGAACGTTATGCGCTACGGCAGATTCGACGAGAAAAAGCATGAATATGTAATTCAACGGGTGGATTTGCCCGTTTCGTGGACGAATTACATCGGCATCAACGATATGTGCGGCGTGTTCAACCATACGGCTGGCGGCTATCTTTTTTACAAAACACCTGAATACCACCGCATCACGCGTTTTCGCCCAAACGGCGTGCCCATGGATTTCCCGGGGCACTACGTTTACCTTCGCGACGATGAAACCGGCGAATACTGGAGTGTTTCGTGGCAGCCCGTGGGCAAGCCGCTTGAAAGCGCACGCTACACCTGCCGCCATGGCCTTTCGTACAGCGTGTACGAGTGTGACTACAACGATGTTTCCGCTTCCCAAACCCTTTTTGTGGCTACGGACGATCCCGTGGAATTTTGGGATGTAAAGCTCAAGAACAATTCCTCAAAGTCGCGTAAACTTAGCGTTTACTCTTACCTCGAGTTTTCATTCCACCACATCGATATGGACAACCGCAATTTCCAAATGAGCCTTTACGCTGCCGGATCGCGCTATGAGGACGGCGTGATCGAACACGACCTTTATTATGAGGAAAACGGCTATCAGTTTTTTACCTCCAACTTTGCACCCGACGGCTTCGATTGCCTGCGCGACACGTTCATCGGCCCCTACCGCACGGAAAAGAACCCCCTTGCGGTGGAACGCGGCGCATGTGAGGGAAGCTTTGAAAAGGGCGGCAACCACTGTGGCTGTTTGCAAAAAAAGCTTACGCTCGGCGCGGGCGAAGAAGTTCGCCTCATCTACCTTTTGGGCGAGGGCGGTATAGACGCAGGCAAGGCCATGCGCGAAAAATACGCAAACGCCAAGGCGGCCGACGAGCAGTTTGAAAAGCTCGCCGCTTTTTGGCAGAACAAACGCAAAAAACTTCAGGCGTCCACGCCGAACGAGGGAATGGACACCCTTCTTAATACATGGACGCTTTATCAGAGCGAGATCAACGTCATGTTCTCGCGTTTTTCCTCCTTCATCGAGGTTGGCGGCCGCACCGGCCTGGGGTACCGCGATACCGCGCAGGACGCGATGGCAGTACCCCACTCCAACCCCGAAAAATGCAAGGAGCGCATCGTGCAGCTACTTAAGGCGCTCACCTCGCAAGGGTACGGGCTTCACTTGTTTGAGCCCGTGTGGTTTGAGGACGAAGGGAAGCAGCAATCCTTCAAATCTCCCACGGTCGTTCCCAAGCGCGACAAAAAGGATATCATCCACGGGCTTGACGACGCCTGTGCTGACGATGCGCTATGGCTTGTGAGTTCCATCGTCAACTATGTGAAGGAAACGGGCGACTTCGGCTTCTTGCATATGCCTGTTTCGTATGCGGATGCGGGCGCGGACGATGTTTACGGCCACATGAAGCGCATCCTCAATTTTTCCGCCGCACAGGTGGGGAAAAACGGCATCTGCAAGGGTTTGCGGGCGGATTGGAACGACTGCTTGAACCTCGGTGGCGGCGAAAGCGCAATGGTGAGCTTTTTGCACCACTGGGCGCTCAAAGCCTTTGTGGAACTTGCACACTTCTTGGGCAACGAGGCCGATGAAAAGCACTATGCGGCTATGGCGGAGCGTGTCAGGGAAACTTGTGAAACCGTGCTTTGGGACGGTAAGTGGTACATCCGCGGCATCACGGCGGACGGGCGCAAGATCGGGACGCAGTCTGACGAGGAGGGCCGCGTGCATCTGGAGAGCAACGCGTGGGCGGTGCTGTCGGGCGTGGCCACGGGCGAGCGCGGGCGCAAGGCGATGGAGGCCATCGAAAAGCACCTCTATACGCCCTACGGCCTGATGCTCAACGCGCCGCCGTACACCAGACGCGACGACGGCATCGGCTTCGTGACGCGCGTGTATCCCGGCGTCAAGGAGAACGGCGCGATATTCTCCCACCCCAACCCGTGGGCGTGGGCGGCCCAGTGCATGCTGGGCAACGGTGCGGGCGCGATGCAATTCTACGACG
>DLFZ01000160.1 GCA_002482435.1 Christensenella sp. UBA7707 | reverse complement strand
AAGGGGCCTTACATCGTCGTAGCGAACCACGCCTCAAGGCTTGATTATCTTTACGCGGGGTTTGCGTTTTTTCCGCATACGCTGAGCTTTGTTGCGGGCTACAACGAGTTTTTCCGTTCGCATCTCGCGTTTATTTTCCGTCTCATGCAGGTAATCCCCAAGCGCAACTTCGTACCCGACCTTTACACCATCCGTTCGGTTTCGCGCATTCTCAAAAAGGGTGGGCGAGTGATTCTTTTCCCCGAGGGCATGAGCTCCATTTCAGGAGCGAATCAGCCTGTTGCCATTGGCAGCGGCAAGTTTTTGAAGCATTTTGAGGTGCCCGTGCTGCAAATGAAAATTGCGGGCGGCTACCTTACCAACACCAAATATTGCCTCGACGAACGCCCCGGGCGTGTTGAGGTGACGGTTTGCGAGTTGTTTTCGCCCAAGCAGCTTTCCGCGATGAGCGCCGAGCAAGTGCAGGCAAAGCTCGACGAGGCGCTTTACCACGACGATTACGCGTGGAACAAAAAAGAGCAGGTTGCTTTTTCCTCCGGCGGAAGAGTTGCGCACAATCTCCACACGCTGTTGTTTTGGTGCCCCAAATGCGGTAAGGAATTTTACATGAAGGGCGAAGGAAGCACCCTGCGCTGTTCTCACTGCGGCAACGGCGCGTCGATCGATGAGCGCTACAACCTTACGCATTTCGACGAAACCTGCGTAATCCCCGAAACCCTTCAAGCTTGGTTTGAGCAGCAGCGCAAGCACATTTACCGCTCCGTAAAAGAAGAGGGTTTTCGCCTTGTTGAAAAGGTGCGCCTCGGTGTACTTCCAAAGTTTGAATACCTTAAGGAACAGGCGACCTCTTTGGTGGTCGGGGAGGGTATTTTAACCCTTGACCGCACGGGCTTCCGCTTCGACGGCACGCGCGACGGCGAAGCCTTCTCGTTTCATATCAAGCCCCCGCAGCTCCCAACGTTTGGTATGTGCACCGACATCAGCCGTTTTTACACTTTTGTGGAAAACGAGTTCTACGAGTTTTATCCCGAAAACGAAACCGTGGAGAAATGGTTTCTCGCCACGGAGGAGATCCACCGCCTTGCGGGTGGATCGTGGAAGAACTTCCCGCACGCAACGACGTACGAGGCGTAACGGAGAACAGGTCAGCACAGGCACATTCTACAATGATTCCACAAGCAAAACGTGCGCTCCCGTTTGGGAACGCACGTTTTATTATGCCTTTCAAATATTCGCCAAAAAGCCCGGGATTGTCAAGGGGCCGCAGCTCCTTGACTTTCATTCCGGCTTTGACGACATGTGCGTCAAAACGGATGAAAACCGCAGGTTTTCCTACCGCTCACGCTTTGCCGCCCGGAAAGCGCGGCTTTTAGGCAAAGCGTGCAAAACCTCAAAGAAACCCCGCGATGCGGGGCTTCTTTGAAAAAGCATTTGCTTTTTTACGCCACGATATCACCTTGGTAGGAAATGAGGGAAGCGTCGTACACGCCGTCCACCTTCAAAAGCTTTTCCACAAAACCGGTTTCGGAATCCTTCAGGCGAAGCTCAAGGGTCATTTCAAGGCCGTCGCGCTGCGCGGTTTTGCTCTTCAAACGCGCACCTGGCAGCTGTTTTACGAGCTGCTTCACCTGCTGGGAGGCCGCCTCATGGTAGTGGATGATGAGCAGGTACGGCATGCTCGACTTTACCTTGAGCACGCTCATAATAACGAGTATGATGCCGATGCCGACCGCCGCGATGATGGCCACCACATAAAACTTGATGCCGATGGCGATGCCCTCGCCGACCGCCCAGAACATGAACACCGTGTCGATGGGGTCTTTTACGGCAGTGCGGAAGCGGATGATGGAGAGCGCGCCCACCATGCCCAGAGAAAGCGTGAGGTTGTTGTTGATGAGCATCAAAACAAACGAGGTCACAAGCGTCAGCAGCATAAGGCTGACGTTATAATTGCGCGAATACATTACCCCGCCGAACGTGCGCTTGTAGATAAAGAAAATGAACAAGCCCACCGCAAACGCGATTGCGATGGTCAAAAGTACCTGCGCGGGGCTTAGGGTGCTTACAAAAAGTTCGGAAAGGTTAAAGTTTTCCATGGTTCTCCTCCTGTCCCAGAGGCACGGCCCCCGAGGCTTTCGTTTTTCGCGGTGTTTCCCTTATAAACGCGCCTTAAAGCGATTATAATTCATATTTGCGGCACAGGCAATATTTGCTGATGGCGCTTCTCGCATGTGCCTCGGTCTGCAAAAGCGCGCGCACATAGGTGGGAAGATAGCGGTTGAACTTCACCTCAAGCACCATGTCGTACCCCGAAACGGCGGGGTAGGTGATGATGCTGGGGTTAAAAAGGTCTACGCTTCGAAAACCCGTGCGCACGTTTTTGTCGAAGGTGATGCGCACGTCCTCCACAGGGAACACATACGCCTCGCGCATATAGTCAACGATCACACGCGGCTTAAAAAGCGAGGTTGAAAACGTGCGGTACATGCGCCTTGCAAAAGGTTCCTCGCGGTTTAAAAGCACGCCGTAATCACCTTTCAAAAGGCTTTCCGCCTCCGCGCGCGAAAGGTCGAGCGATTCCTTTAAAATATAGCCCGCTTCCTTGTGCTTTCGCTCAAGCTTAACAACGTCGTCTTTCATGTTGTAGATGCGCAAACGGTATTTGTCGCGGTCGTTGTCGCCCGCAAGCTTTTCACGAAAGGCGCTATCATCCGCATCGTCAAAATAAAGGCTTCGGATGAAGTATTCACCCTCGTTGCGGCGGGCGTAGCGATCCTGTTCCATCGTCAGCCGAAGCCGCGTGCGGAGCATTTCGTAGTCGCCAAGGTTTAAGTAATATTTTAGTTCATGCCGGTACTCTTTGTTGACCTTCATCCGAACACCTCGTTCATGTACGCATCGCTGAGGTTGAACGCTTGTTGAAGCTGCTGTTTGATAACCTCAGGACGGTTTTGCGCAAACGCACGGACCTTTTGGATTTCGCCTTGGAATTTGTCGTAATCGGCAAGGTTGATGCTCACCTGCTTTACGCCCATAAACATCGTTTGGTTGAACTTTTCGCGCTCGCGCGCAATCTCAGGCTCCACATAACCATAAAGCTCATCGATCAGCGCGTTAACACGCTCGGGTGCATACACGGTTTTCATCGCCTCGGCAAACCGCCGGATGAACGCGTCGCGCCACGCGGCATTTTTCAAAAGTGCGTTGAACAGGTCGGAACAAGGCTGGGTGGATTCGCGCCGCTTTTGCAGCGTGTTGTGCGTGTAGCTGCCCCAACCCCAGCAAAAGTCGTAATAAATCCACGTCCACTTGCCGCCCGGAGCCTTGTAGTATTGGATGTTCCAATAGTCGGAATTCGCCACATAGATTTCGGCGATCATATAGTCCATAAAACTTTGCATGTCCATTTGACTTTCCACATAGGCATAGGCCTCGGCGTTTGAAAGGTCGTGCGCGCGCACATACGCCATAAGGTCCTTCCAATCCTTTGCGGAGCCGTTGCTCACGCGGGTTTCTGACTTTACGATGTCGATGTTTTCGCTTTCCGTCAGGTTTTCGTGCTGCGCCACAAAAAAGCGGCTGCGCTTTTCCTTTAAGAAGTAAGCACCCCAGTATTCGCCGTTGAGGTAAAGTACGTAGGGCTTGTATGCCTGATAGAGTATGTTCATATCCGTACCTTCAAGAAGGCCGGAAGAAAGCTCGTCGCGAATTTTGGAAAGCGATTGATCCTGTGCGCCCGCGCGCAGCACCAGCGATTTGTATTCGGTATACGGCCGGTTTTCAAAAAACGGATACGCCATGGAGTTGCTGCCGTATTCTGCCCGCGCAATTACCGCAAAACCTTTTTGAGCGCGCATGCGCCCGTAAGCGCCGGAGATGCGGATGCTCACGTTTTGGCTGAACGCTTGGGTACCGCTGTCGCTATATACGGCAAAGCTCGCGGGACGTTCCCAGTTGGTTTGAATTTCTTCGCCCTGTACGCCGCGCCCCTCATAATAGTTGGCGCTGAGAAGCATTTGGTCGAGCGGCAGATCGGGGTCGAAATTCTCGCCGTAGGCATAAATGCCGGTTTTTTCATCCCACAAATTGTCGGGGTCGGTCACAAGCGTTACAACGGGCAGCGCGTGATCCACGCCGTCAGAGCTGAAAAGATAAGTGCCGCTCACAGAGAAGCCCGTAAGGTACCCATCGCGCACGGAGATGGCGCGCACCACAGTGTTTTTGCCGATCTCAATGGGACCCGTGTATTTTTGCGCGGAGCCGGAAGATGGGGAAGGGGTCGTGCAGTCGGTCGTATAATACACGGTTTCACCCGCAGGAACGTTGATTTGAAGTGAAACGGATGAATCGAAAATCCCCGGTGCGGTAACAAACTCGGGGCTTGCGGTGATGCCGGCGCTGCCCGCTCCGTTTAAAGCGCCCGGTGTGGCGGTTTTGTAGTAAACCGTTTGCCCGTTTTCATCGCGGCCACAGCTTACATCGGGCAAAAAAGCGCCCGCAGCAAGCTTGTTGAGAAAGCCGCCCTGCGGGTCGAAAAGATACAGCGCTTCGCCCGTGCCGCTGATGGAGAAAGTCAAATCAAGCTGATTTTTTTTTTGTGCGTCGCCCGCTGGAAGGCCCGACGCATATACAACGAGGTAGCCTCCGGCCTCCACCGTTACATCCGGAAACACCCATTTTGCCGGGTTGTTAGGGTCGTTTGTGATCCCGTAGCCGGAAAGGTTTACGGGGGAAGCTCCCGCGTTGTGCACTTCGAACCAGTCGATGTACTGCCCCTGCGGGTCGGCAACGGCGCTCGAATTGAGCCCCATCATTTCGGAAATGTATAGCTCGCCCAAAGAGGCGTTCATGTTCTGCGTAAACTGCGCGTAACCCTCGTCGGTATTTGCGAAACCGGGCGTGGGCTTGTGCGATGCGGAAAACTCACCCGTGCCGTCGGGCACGCGCGCCATGGAAACATCCGCCTCCTGTCTTGCGTATGAATAGCTGTCCGCAATTTTTCCGGTTTTTCCGCTCAGCACAACCGATTCCTCGTAGGCACGAAGCGAAAACGGCACATGGAGCTCTATATCGCCCGCGGCACTTTCGCTGCCCGAGCAGAAAATAACGAGGTAGCCCTTGGCCTTGATTGTGGTTCCTTCGGGGAAACGATATTTCATTGGCTGATCGAGGCTATCGGAAATGCCGCAGCTGGAAAGATCCACATCCGCGTCAGTCGCGTTATAAAGCTCAATCCAATCGGAATATACCCCCATTGCATCCGGCAACGTGGTGATGTTGGAGGCCATAAACTCGTTGATGTAAACGCCCATGTCCTCGCCGCCAAGCATGGTCTTCTCGTAGGAGGCAATGCCCGCTTCGTCGTTTTCGTAACCAGGAGAGGGGCTTTGCTCCACGAAGTTTCCCGAAGCGTCAAGCGCGAGGCTTTTCCCTTCCGTTACCGCGCGAAGCTGGAGCGTACTGAGCGCCTGCCCGCGCGAATCGAACAGCACAAGCGCCTCGCTCGAAGAAATGCGAAACGGCGCGTACAAGCCACCCTCAGCCCCCCCGGAGCAGTAAACCAGCAAGAAGCCGTTGGCGGGAACTTTCGTGCCCGAAGGGAACACATATTTCGCACCGTCAAGCAGGCTGTCGGAAAGCCCAAGACCACTGATGTCAATTTCCTCGGAGGTAAGGTTTTTAAACTCCACCCAGTCGGGATAATTGCCATAATCGTCAGGCACCGAGCCTTTGTTGCTGGCCATGACCTCGTTGATGGCCACTGCGGGCGTTACGGAGGAACCGCCTTGTGTCTTTGTATTTGCGACCACGAAAACGAGCGCCGCGCATAAAAGCGCGGCGAGCAGCGTCGCCGTGATAACCTTGCGTGCCTTCAAAGGTGTTCTCCTTTTTCATGCCAAGTCTGCGGTTATTCTACCACACATAGCCCGATATGGCAAAGAAGGGCATGAAAATTTACAGACCGTACGCAATTTATGGGGAAGCAACGTCCCATTTTGGTGCCATCTTCGGCGGATGCTGAGTCGACGCGCAGCCACCATTTTCAAAGGCAGGTTTGCACGGGCAGATGCACCATTCTGAATCCTACCACAAGGCGGCTTAAGAGGAAGGGGCTACGTTTCCCGCACACCTTCTACAACTCCGCACTGAACATATAAGCAGTGCTATATTTGTCGCATCCATCAGGAAATACTTCCGCAGTCCAATATTTATGCGGGTACGGAATTGGTACGCCCTGTCCAAGCATAATGTTTCTGGTGATATCGTACATGGCATCGATGTCATAGCCTTCGCGTTTGTGCATGGCATCCATATCGCCGGAGAAGGTGGCATACGCAAACTGGGAACAGAACGGCGGGCCTACCTTGCCATCGTTATGAGGCACGAAGTCAAAATGGAGAAAGCCTTCCGGCACAGGGGTATCCGCCCTCATAAACCGCCCCCAAACGCCATGCCACGGGCCAACATCTACGCCCAGCCCATAGTGGTGCATAAGCAAAACATCAAAATCAAAGTCTGATTTATACTCGTTCATCGCGTCCAGAATGCGGAAAAGTTTCTTGCGAGCCACTATATTTTCTAAGTCGTCGCCTTCTTGCCCGACAAAGCGCATGGCGGGCATTTTTTTGTATTCAAAGCTGTCCACTTTGAATCCCTTTTGCTGGCGCTCCACCATGTCCGGCATAAACAGCGCCCACTGTACTTGGGCATCGCACTCTTTCAAACGATTGATGTACCCAAATAAATCTACACTGTCAGTCCCTGAAGGGCCTGTTTTGCTCCCTGCGATTTGCTCCCGTATATCGCGCTGCCGCATGACGGAAAAGTCGGCAAAAACCCGGGCGACCACTTCTTGAAGCCGTTTGTCATGAACTACCCCCGACAGTTCGCCGTCAAATCCATCTAACGCCTTGAACACTGCCGCATTCACTACGCCGGATGGCTCTAATTCCAGCAAATACGCCCGAATCTGCGCGTTTTGTTCTTTGAACCGCGCAAACACGCTCTGCATCAAAATTTGCTCGTTTTCGGCGAGTTTTTCGTCACTCCATTGGGAATCGTCAAGCACCCATTCGGTCAGCGCGTCAAAGACACATGGGTTTTGCCCCCTTGCTTTTGCCGCCCAGCTGACAATCCGCTTATATTTCTCGATATCCGTCAATTTTTTACCAGTTTGCTCCTCGATGTTGCTCCAATAAAACTCGTCGACCAGTTTGCGGGACAT
>DLFZ01000003.1:3225-8999 GCA_002482435.1 Christensenella sp. UBA7707 | reverse complement strand
GCTGTGCTGCTCGTAATACGAGCGCTCCATGGCAAGGCGCATGTCAAAGGAAATGCTCCTTCCGTCGGCGGTTTCAACGGTGCCCGTGGCTGAAAAATTCATGCTTTCCACCTCGGAATACGTGCTGGTGCTCGAAAAAACAATGCCGAAGCCCTGAAGCGGCTCAAGGGGCTGTTGCGGAGTGCCGCCAGTTTCTCCCTGCGAGGCGCTTTCGAATACATCGGAAGGGTCCCTAAGACGCAGCCGTTTGCCGGTGGCAAGGTAAACAAGTTCTTCAAGAAGGCGCAAGCGGATGTCCGAATATTCTTTCTTTTCCGTGGTTTCCTTGTTCTTCGCCGCAGCAAGGCGCTTTACCGAAAAGCCGAGCGCCGAAAAGCGCCGCGTGCCAAGTTCCACCTTGAAAGCACGCTCCGCATCGTCCGCGTCCTTCGCGCCGCTTAAGCGCAATGAGCCGCCCGTTGCGTTCCACATGGTAAGGCTTTGCGTTTGTGTGCGCTGTGCAACAAGCGCGTGGCTGCTTTTGAGCGCCACGCTCGCGTTTGTGATTTTCATATGCTGCCTCCTTGCAGTGTTTTCACCCTCCCGGGCGCTTGGGTCACCATCCGTGGCTTCCCGTTATACCCACTTATCGGTTTTTTCAACAAAATTCTTAAGTTCTGCCGGCAAAATACGATATTTGTAAGTGACACACATGCCGCTTTCCGTTATAATGAAACCTGTTTGGGAGGAAATCCCATTTTTGCTAACCGGCGGCAAGATTGCTTGAAAGGCAGGTATGGAACCATCAAAGATCTTTCTCCCGTCCAGCTTGATTTTTTCAAGGAGCTTGAGAACATTGGCGCGGGCCACGCGGCTACGGCGCTTGCTTCCATGCTCGGCCGCCCCATCGGGCTCAACGTGCCAACCGCCACGCTCTGCGATTTCAACAGCATCTGCGAGCTTTTGGGCGGCCCCGAAAACCTGGTTGCAGGCATGCTCGTGGGCATGAACGAAGACCTCAACGGTTCCATTCTGTTCGTTCTCACCATGAAGGACGCGAGCGACCTGACTGCTGCGGTCATTGCCGCGATGGGCATGGAGGAAACCTGTACCGACGACTCCCTTACCGAAATGCAGCAATCCGCCCTCATGGAACTTGCCAACATCCTCTGCGGGTCCTACATCAACGCCATCAGCGAGCTTACGGGGCTTTTTGTAAACTGCACCGTACCAAGCCTCGTCATCGACATGGCGGGTGCCATCATGAACCTGCCCGCGGCGCTCTACGGGCAGTACGGCGATACGGTTCTGCTGNNTGCTGCTCGAAACCATTTTCTCCGACGACGAGCGGCAGATTACAGGCCACTTTTTCCTAATACCCGAGGTGGAGTCGCACCGTATCCTGATGCAAAAGATGGGGATTGCTTGATATGTCCAACACCATAGTGGGAATCGCGGAGATGGCGGTCGCCAGATCTCCCGAAACCATAACGACGCTCGGTTTAGGCTCCTGCGTGGGAATTGTTCTCTACGACAGAATTCACAAGATCGGCGGTCTGGCCCACATTCTTCTGCCCAATGCGCCCGGAAGCGGCAGCGGCGTAAACATCGCCAAATATGCCGATACGGCCGTGGACGAACTCATTCGGCGCATGACGCTTTTTGGAGCAAACCCCCGCTTGCTTGTAGCCAAACTCGCAGGCGGCGCGCATATGTTTGGCGCGACCGAGCAATCTGATGTGATGCAGGTAGGCAGACGCAACGTTGAGAACAGCCGCAAGGCGCTCGAGCGTTTTTCCATCGCCATCATCGCCGAGGACGTGGGCGGTGCGAACGGCCGCACCATCGTGCTCGACTGCGATACCGGAGCACTCACGGTGCGTACGGCATGGCCTCGCACGGAAAAAAATATTTAACGGCGGCATTTCTTAAGTTTCTCGGCAAAAGTTACGACTTTATATTGAAGTAAGGCATAGATGCAGGGAGGTTCAATCTATGAAAAGGGTTCTCGTGGTGGATGATGCGGCCTTCATGAGGGTTTCCATCAAAAATACCATCACCAAGCACGGCTACGAAGTTTGCGGTGAAGCCGAAAACGGTGCCGTGGCGTTCCAGAAATACTCCGAACTTTCTCCGGACATCGTCACCATGGATATCACAATGCCCGAAATGGACGGTTTGGCGGCTCTGAAAAAGATCCTTTCCATCAACCCCAAGGCAAACGTGATCATGGTTTCCGCCATGGGACAGGAAAGCATGGTGCGCGAAGCCATCATTTCCGGCGCGAAGGGGTTTATCGTAAAGCCGTTCAAGGAGGATGTCATCATAAGCGCGCTCAACAACATCAACGTTTGACGGCGCTTTTTTCCGTTCCCCATTTTTAGGGAGGTGCTGATATGTCGCAGAATGATTCGCTCCTTGACGTTTATGTCTTTGAAAACCTTCAGCTGCTCGAGCAGCTTGAAAGCATCCTTCTCGCGGCGGAAAAAAGCGACCGCTTTAACGCCGAGCAGGTAGGCGCGGTATTCCGCATTCTTCATACCATCAAAGGTTCTTCCGGCATGATGAACTTTGACGCGTTGATGCGTCTTTCTCACGCCGTGGAGGATCTTTTTGCCCTCATTCGTGAAAATCCTGAGCGTGAATACGAACACCGTACGGTGTTCGACCTCGTTTTTGCCGCGCAGGACTTTTTAAAGGGCGAAATCGAGCGGCTTCAGGACGGCATCGCTCCTTCGGGCGAGGCCAACGACTTGATCGAAAAGATCTCGTCCTATCACAAAAAGCTTTTGAACGGCAGCGCACCTGAAAAGAGTGCCGCGCCGCAGAAAAAACAGAAAGCGAAAAAGCCTGCTGCCACAGAGGAAGCACCCACTGTAGCGGCACCCGCAGCAGAGCAGACAGAAACTGCCGAAGCGGAGCAGGCCGCAGGCGCTTATCGTGCGAAAATCTTCTTTGAACCCGGCTGTAAAATGGAAAACGTGCGCGCTTTTGGCGTGATCAAATCCATTGAAGATATCTGCACAAGCATCCGCACCGTTCCCGAAGATGTTTTAAAAGAGCAAAGCGAGGACTGGATCGTCGAAAGCGGCTTCGAGCTCTTTGTGGAAACCGCCGCAGCCGCCGAAGTGCTCAAGTCGAAGATCCTTGCCAACTTTTTTATCAAATCGCTCGAGTTTTCAGCACTTTCCCCCTCCGCCGTACAGCAGCCAAAAGCTGTCGTGCAGCATGTCGAAGTGAAGCAGGAGGAAGAGGCGGAACCCATCCTTGAGGCGGAAGCGCTCGCCGCGCCGAGCGTAAGCGTGCAGGAAGCGGCTCCCAAACATGTGGCGCAAGAGGCCGAAGCTGCCGCAAAAAATGCAGCAGACGCGCAAAGTGCCCAGCAAAAGCAAAATTACATGAGCGTAAAGCTCGATAAGCTCGACAAGTTGATGAACCTTGTGGGCGAAATCGTGATCACGGAAACCACGGTAACAAAAAACCCCGAGGTTTTGAAGTTGCATCTCGATTCGTTTGAAAAAGCTTCGCGCCAGCTCAGGAAACTCACCGACGAGCTGCAGGACACCGTAATGTCCATCCGCATGATCCCCATTTCCGCCACGTTCCACCGCCTCGAGCGTATCGTGCGCGACATGTGCCGCAAAACCGGCAAGCAGGCGGAGCTCGTCATCATCGGCGAGGATACGGAAATGGACAAGAGCGTGATCGACAATTTGGGCGATCCGCTCATGCACCTAATCCGCAACTCCATGGATCACGGTATTGAAACGCCCGAGGAACGCCAGCGCAAAGGCAAGCCCGCCACCGGAAAAATCGTGGTGGAAGCGCGTAACACCGGCGGCGACGTTGTAATTTCCATCAGCGACGACGGCGTGGGCCTTGACCGTGACAAGCTCGTGAAAAAGGGCATCGAACGCGGGCTTATTAAAAAGCCCGAGGCGGAAGTTACCGAAAAGGAAGCCTATTCGCTCATCTTTGCGGCGGGCTTCTCCACCAACGAAGCCGTAACGGAATTTTCTGGACGCGGCGTAGGCATGGACGTCGCCATCCGCAGCATCGAAAAAATGGGCGGCTCCCTTTCTGTCGACAGCACGCCCGACAAAGGCATGTCGGTGCAGATGCGCATTCCCCTCACCCTCGCCATCATCGACGGTATGCAGGTGAGCGCGGGCGGCACGGTGTTCATCGTTCCGCTTCTGAGCATTCAAAAGTCCTTCAAGCCGAAAAACGGCGATGTGTTCCGCGACCCCGACGGCAACGAGATGATTCTCGTTCGCGGCAAGTGCTATCCGGTGGTGCGCCTTTACGAGCTTTACCACATTGAAAACGCCAGAACGGAGCTGGAAGACGGTATCCTCGTGCTCATCGAGGCAGATCAGCAAGGCTACTGCCTGTTTGTGGACGAGCTTATCGGCGAGCAGCAAACGGTTATCAAGCCGATGCCCTCCTATATCTCCCGCTACCGCCGCTGGACGAAAGGCATTGCGGGCTGCACCATACTCGGCGACGGCGGCATAAGCCTGATCATTGACATCAATAGCCTTTTCACCGGCGTGTAAGTTCACCGCTGCGCGCAGATTTTTCAGCGGCAAACCGTAGTTCCAGGTGGCTCAAGCTGCGGCTTGAGCCACCTGCTTTTAAAACCGCACAATGCCGGCAAAGCCCCCCGAAATGGTTTTCAGTTGTCGACAACTGTTGTATAATGATGAAAGATACCACAAAACGCGGAGCGGCGACTCCTTCCTCCGCGCACATTCTGAAAGGCCGCCGTCCATGAGGTTTGTTCCCTCGAACTGCTTGCGCCCAGGTCAGATGCTGGCATCTGATTTGGTGCTGAACAAGAGCAGAGTGCTCATCGGCAAAAACGTGCGCCTTACCGAAGCGTTGATCAACAACGTCACCGCTTATGGCTTTCAGGGCGTCTACATTGACGATGAGATCTCCGAAGACCTCCGCATTGCCAACGTGATCAGCGATGAGCTGAAAACCAAGGCAAAGCGCGAGGTCAGAACCATGTTTTCAAACGTGGAGGTTCCCACGGGCAAGCGCGGCGTACGCAACATCGACACCCTCAAAGACGTTGTGACCAACATCGTCGAAGAGGTTATTTATAACCGGCAAGCCATCGTAAACGTGGTAGACATTCGCTCGTATGACGATTATACCTACAGCCACAGCCTGAACGTGGCAGTGCTGGCAAGCGTTCTCGGCGGCGTTTTGGGCCTTGATCGCAAGAGCCTCAACGAGCTTGTGACCGGCGCATTGATCCACGACGTAGGCAAAGTGTTCATCGACAAAAACATCATCAACAAAGTAAGCCGCCTCACGCGCGACGAACTTGAGGATGTGAAACGGCACAGCCAGCTTGGTTACAACTACCTCCTCAACAACAACAAAATCGCGGATGCCTCCAAGATCGCAGTCCTTACCCATCACGAGCGCTTCGACGGTTACGGTTACCCCAACGGCCTCAGGGGCGACAAAATTCCCCTGTTTGGGCGCATCATCTGCGTGGTGGATGTATA
This sequence comes from Christensenella sp. UBA7707, assembly GCA_002482435.1. Classification (GTDB taxonomy): domain Bacteria; phylum Bacillota; class Clostridia; order Christensenellales; family CAG-138; genus UBA7707. The sequence goes on along the minus strand of DLFZ01000003.1, from coordinate 3,495 downwards.
CGATGCACTCGTTTCCGACAGGCCTTACCGGCGCGCCATGCTCCCTTCCGACGCGATGGAATATATCATGAGCGGTTATGGCACCATGTTTGATCCCGATATTGTCGATGCTTTCACCAAACGCATCGCTCCGTATCCGGTGGGCACCTGCGTGCGGCTGAGTTCAGGAATCCTCGGCATCGTGGTGGGCAATTACGAGCATTCGCGCTTGCGCCCCATCATTCGCGTGATCCACGACGGAAGGCTCACTTCCACCTACATTGACCTTGC
>DLFZ01000003.1:755-3116 GCA_002482435.1 Christensenella sp. UBA7707 | reverse complement strand
GGAACTTATGCTTTGGTGGGTTGACTTCACATTATGCAATTTTCCAAAAAAAGTGTTGCATATTGATAAAAATTCGACTAATATTATAAACGGAAACAGGAAAAAAACACACCCAGCTATTAATAAAATTTATAATAGGAGGATCCTTGTTATGGCAACCAAAGTAGGCATCAACGGTTTTGGCCGCATTGGCCGTCTTGTGTTCCGTGCGTCCGTCAAAAACCCGAATCTTGAAGTGGTCGGCATCAACGACCCGTTCATCGATCTCGACTACATGGTTTACATGCTCACCTACGACACCGTGCACGGCCGTTTTGACGGCGAAGTTCACGTCAAGGGCGACAAGCTTGTGGTCAACGGCAGGGAGATCGCCGTTTACTCCTGCATGAACCCCGAAGAAATCCCCTGGAGCGCTTGCGGCGCCGAATACATTGTGGAATCCACCGGCAAGTTCACCGACATCGCCAAGGCTTCCTCGCACTTCAAGGGCGGCGCGAAAAAGGTTGTCATCAGCGCACCCAGTTCCGATGCTCCCATGTTCGTTATGGGCGTCAACCAAAACACCTATAAGAGCGACATGAACGTCGTTTCCAACGCCTCCTGCACCACCAACTGCCTTGCGCCGCTGGCAAAGGTTGTACACGATAAGTTCGGCATCGTCGAAGGCCTTATGACCACCGTGCATGCCACCACCGCCACCCAGCTCACCGTTGACGGCCCCTCCAAGAAGGACTGGCGCGGCGGCCGCGGCGCGGCGTTCAACATCATCCCCAGCTCCACTGGCGCTGCCAAGGCCGTGGGTAAGGTTATCCCCTCGCTCAACGGCAAGCTCACCGGCATGTCGTTCCGCGTACCCACCGCCGACGTTTCCGTGGTTGACCTGACCTGCCGCCTTGAGAAGGCCGCTTCCTACGACGAGATTAAGGCCGCCATGAAGGCCGCTTCCGAGAGCGAAGAGTTCAAGGGCATCATCGGCTACACCGAGGATAAAGTTGTTTCATCCGACTTCATTACCGACGCGCGCACCTGCATTTTCGATGCGGACGCCGGCATCAGCCTGAACAGCAACTTCGTAAAGCTCGTCGCCTGGTACGACAACGAGTGGGGTTATTCCAACAAGGTATTGGACCTCATCTCCCATATGGCGAAGGTCGACGCGAAATAAGCTGAGCTTATCACAAACACAAAGTATCTCAAAGGCCGCGGCAATGTCGCGGCCTTTTTGTTGCAAATATATCTTTTTACCGAGCTGTGATAAAGGCTGTATAAGGTAAAGTTCCGGGGATTGTCAAGGGGAGCCCTTGACGATAATCCGGCTTCGGCGGTGTGCACGCCGAAACGGATAAAAGCCGCAGGCTTTCGTACCCTTCGCACTTTGCCTCGCGGAAACGCGAAGCGTTTTAGGCAAAGCATGTAAGCCTCAGCAGCGCGCCGCTGAGGCTGTCAAAAAGTGTCGTTCGCCACTTTTTTGAGGTTTCAGGAATCGCCTGTGTCTCCCACACGGTCGGCGCTTCCTGAAAAGAAAGCCTTGCGGAGCAAGGCCTTCCGCCGCCACCGCGCATGTCGCCGGCGGCGGTTGAAAGCTTCCGGGGGCTTGGCCCCCGAAGCCCCCCAAGGGTTTCTCTGACGCTCTCAGCAGCGCGCAGTATGGCGCGTTGCTGAATAACAAAAACCCCGTTCGCTTGAACGGGGCCTGTTTGCTTAGGACGTTGCCGCTTTACTCGGGCTTGGGCGCGCCGACGGGGCAGGTCGCTTCGCAAGCACCACAGTCGATGCACGTAGAAGCGTCAATCACGTAAATTTCGTCGCCCTGAGAAATGGCGCTCACGGGGCAGTCCGCTTCACAGGCGCCGCAGCTGATGCATTCCTTGCTGATGACGTATGCCATGGTTTGTTACCTCCAGATAAAATTGGTTCATTTGATGAATCATACATATTGTAACATGTTTGACGCAAAAAGCAACCCGAAACAGGCATTTTCCGCGCGCCTGCGGCCTTGTCTGCACACAAATGCGGGCGGATGAGTCTCATCCGCCCGCGAATAAATTGGCTGCGTTTTCATAATGCCTGCGCTGAAAAAGCTTACTCCTTGGGCAGCTCGTCGGAAGCGGAGTCGTCCTCCTGCGCGGATGGTACCACCGCTTCGTGCCTAGGTACGCCGCCGCGGACGATGAGCTTGCGGAATTCGTACTCTTTGATGTCGAAACTGCCGTCGTTCAAGATCACCTTTACGCGCGTGCGCTCGGTGATGACGTTGTTTTCAAGCACGGTGCCGTTCAACCCCTCGGGCGTTGTCACCTCGCGCCCTACGCGGGGCATCTGGCGGCGCATGCTCTCGTAGCAATCCTGTTCGTATTTGAG
>DLFZ01000003.1:472-708 GCA_002482435.1 Christensenella sp. UBA7707 | reverse complement strand
TTGGCCATTTTGATGGAAACGGGCTGAAAGTCCGCCAAAAAGGTTTTGCAGCAAACGGGACGGCCGCAGGAACCAAGGCCGCCGAGCATTTTCGCCTCGTCGCGCACGCCGATCTGACGAAGCTCGATGCGCGTTTTGAACACGCTTGCAAGATCGCGTACCAGCTCGCGGAAATCCACGCGCCCGTCCGCGGTAAAATAAAACACGATCTTCGAACCGTTGAACGCATATTCAAC
>DLFZ01000003.1:0-443 GCA_002482435.1 Christensenella sp. UBA7707 | reverse complement strand
GTATATGCTTCCTTTTCACGGGCACGGTTTTTGTCGCGCTGTTCGCGGTCGGCCTGCGTCGCTACGCGCAGCACGCTCTTTAAGGGAGAAACGATCTGCTCGTCGGGCAGCTGGTGCACGCCCGCGGAAACATCCGCATATTCCACGCCGCGCGCCGTTTCCACGATCACGCCGTCGCCCTCTTTTATATCGAATCCGGCGGGGTCAAAGTAGTAGACCTTTCCGCCTTCACGAAATTTCACGTCAATTACGGTTTTCATCTATTGTATAGCCTCCGATAGTTCGATAAGCAGCCAGTCAAGCGCGGATGCGGGAGGCGCGTTTGCAATCAGCCGCCTGCGCGCGCCGGCCAGTGCTTCTATGATAGCGTTTATCTTCGCGGTTGTAAAGTTTTTCGTCTGCGCAGCAATTCTATCGAAAAAGTCAGGATTTTCTTCAGGGTG
>DLFZ01000008.1 GCA_002482435.1 Christensenella sp. UBA7707 | reverse complement strand
GGATGAAAGCCGTAGGCTTTCGCGCCTCTCGCGCTTTGCCGCCCGGAAATGTGAGCATTTTAGGCAAAGCGCGCAAACTAAAAAAGCGGCTTTCGCCGCTTTTTTGTTCGCCGCAGCGGCCTCAAGCAAGTGCCTACGGCACTTGCTTGACAGCCGAAGGCGCCCTTACGCGCTTCTCTGCGATATGCCCTTGATGGCGGAAATTACCCAGTCGTATTGCGAGTTTACGGTTACGCTGCCGCAATAGCCGCACTTAGCGGAATAGCTAATTTCAAGCGGCGCGCCGCAGTTGGCGCAATGCACGGTTTCTGGGTTATCGCTATGCTCGGTTTTTACGCCGCGGGAGCGGATGAGCGTCCACTCGTATTCCATAAACAGTTCCTTGGTTTTGCTGCCACTGATGAGCGCGCCGGTGTTGTCGTCCACCACATAATCGACGATGCGCGACTTGACGCGCGCGATCACCGCATCGTTCACCTCGTCCTGCCTTACGCCGCGAAGCTCCACGCCGAGCACCGCAATACGGTCCACATGGTTGGTTTGATGGTTGCGAATGTATTCGTCGAGCTGGCGGGCAAACTGGTTGTAAAGCTCCTCGGTCATATGGGCGCGCATGGGTTCCCAAGCCTTGCCTTCCCATGCATCCTGAAGCTTCATGTAAAGGTTGGAGATTTTTTCCTTCAACTCGTTTTCAGAGAACTCCGGATCGTCTGTTAGCAGCGCGGAAACGGGCTTTAAGGCACCCTGTGCCGCGGCGGCAACCGTTGCGGTGCCCGCACTTTGTGAAGCGGCATTCATTTTGCCCTTGTTCTTAAAATAGAGGAACAGCACGATCGCCCCAATGATCAGAAAAATAAAGAAACCGCCGCCGCCATCACCCGATGAATCACCGCCATCGGAATAGTAGTAGCCGCCGCTTGAATAGTCGCTGCCCCAACTGCTGCTGCCACCCCAACTGCTGCCGCCCGAGCTTCCGCCGTAATCGGAGCCGCCGGAAAAATTGCCCGCGTCCGCAAGCGAAAACACGGGGAGCGCAAACAGCAGGATAAGGCAAAGTATAACGCCGATCAGGCGTACAAGCCGCGTACGTTTCATAAACAAGGAAATCCTTTCCCCATATAGGATTTGATAGCTTATTACACGATATGCAGCGACGCGTGGCAAATGGAGGAGAAGCATCTTAATATAAATGCTTTATTCCAAGCCTTTGTAACCGTGCCGTTCCGCATGGCCTAGTAGGTATAAAAAAGCAAAAGCGGGTATACGTAAAAGCTTTGCTCCATTGGGCGTTTCGGTTACACCAAAGTCTTCCGCGCGCTTCGTGACGATAATCGCGGCGGAGGCGCTGCCGCAAAGCTCGAAAATCGCGTCTTCCGTAGAGACTACGGCATTTTCGCGATATTTAACCTCGATGAGCATGTTATTGATGTTTGGGTAAGCGACAACGATGTCAATCTCTTTGTCCTTTTTGCCGCCACGGTAGTAACCAACTCGCGTGGTCCTGTTGTAATAAAACGCTGCAACATGCTTGTAAACCGCTGTCTCCACCATTTTGCCAAGCTCAACGGGGTCCGTTAGCACAGCGTCGTCCATGAGCACGGCATTGCGGATGGCGGCATCAGCAATGTAAATTTTTGGGCTGGATTTAAGCACTTTGGTCCCGCCCATCTCAACCGGAAGGCTTACATAAACAAGGTTGGCGCTTTCGAGATAACTGATGTAGTTTTCAACCGTTTGGCGCGATACACCGTTTAACTCCTTAGAAACCGCTTCAATGGATACAATGTTGGAGGAAACATAACAAAGATAAAGGAAGATACGTTCCAGCTCCGTTGCGTTGCGGATGTTAAAAAGCGCGGGGATGTCACGCTTAATTACCTTGTCAACAATGTCCTCACGCATGGTTCGCTGCGCGAGAAGATCATTGGCGGACAATGCGAGCTCCGGAAAACCTCCGAGCCGCAAATAGCGGACAAAGTGGTTCTGCACGCCTGAAAGGATGTTGATCGTTTTTGCAAATTCCTGACGCGAAAGTGACAAAAACGAGGTGGGTTTGAGGGACTTCGGAAGCTCCAGTTCTTCGATGCCGATCAACGAACAGTATTCGTAAAACGAGAGCGTTGGTACAGGAATGATGCTCCAGCGCCCCGTTCCGCTTTCCACCGCGCCTTTTACGAGCATGGGGCTTGCGGAGCCGGTCGCCACGACTGCCGTGCGGTGCTGCGTATCGTGAATTACCTTGAGCCAACGGTCCCAGTCGGCGGCGTATTGGATTTCGTCGAAAAGATAATAACAATCCTGATCGGGGTAGATGTTTTCGTGATAGCACGATAAAATCTGATCCATACCGCTGAGCTTAAGCATAGGGTGATCCAGCGATACAAAAACAATGCGCTCCGGCGCAACGCCCCGCTCCAGAAGCGTTTTGATGATTTGGTATTGGATGGTGGTTTTTCCCACGCGACGCGCACCTGTGAGCATCACCACACGGCGAAGATCTGCCTGATCCAACCGGTTCATCGCCTCATAATAAGCAAAGCGGCGGTAAGNNGTCGGAATGTACCTCGCCCGTTTTCCACCAAGGATTGAATGCGGAAAGCACACGAAGGATACCCTCAGTTGTTGTAATTGCCATACCATCACCTCATCTCACCCTATCTGAATATAGCTTATCTATACTTTATATTTTTGTCAAGAATATTAAAAGTATACTTTAAATAAAGTG
>DLFZ01000223.1 GCA_002482435.1 Christensenella sp. UBA7707 | reverse complement strand
CCCATCGGCACCCGCTGCACCGGAAAAATGGTTGCCGCCATGCGCCGCCTCGGCGCGAACAAGGTGTTCGACGTAAACTTCGCGGCCGACCTTACGATCATGGAGGAGGGCACGGAGCTTCTTAACCGCGTGCAAAACGGCGGCGTGCTGCCGATGATCACCTCCTGCAGCCCCGGCTGGGTGAAGTTCTGCGAGCATTTTTACCCCGACTTTTTAGAAAACCTTTCCACCTGCAAGAGCCCCAACCAAATGCAGGGCGCCATCACCAAAACCTTCTATGCGCAAAAGGAAGGGCTTGACCCGAAGAAGATGTTCGTCGTATCCGTTATGCCCTGCACCGCGAAAAAGTTTGAGATCAAGCGCGAGGGCATGGGGCGCGACGGCTACCGCGATGTGGACGCTTCCTTGACCACCCGCGAGCTTGCGCGCATGATCAAGCAGGCCTCCATCGACTTTAAGAACCTGCCCGATGAGGATTTTGACGACCTGCTTGGCGAATCCACTGGCGCGGCGGTCATTTTCGGCGTCACCGGCGGCGTTATGGAAGCGGCGCTCCGCACCGTGGCCGACGTGGTCGCGGGCGAGGACCTGAAGCGCATTGAGTATAGCGATGTGCGCGGCTTTGAGGGCATTAAGGAAGCCGAAGTGAAGATCGGCGACATGACGGTTCGCGTAGCCATCGTACACGGTACGGGCAACGCCGCCAAGCTTCTCGACGCGATCCGCGCGGGCGAGCGTAGCTACCACTTCATCGAGGTGATGGGCTGCCCGGGCGGCTGCATCACCGGCGGCGGCCAGCCCATTGTGGACGCACGCGAGCGTTACTTTGTGGATGTAAAGGCCAAGCGCGCCTCCGCCATTTACGGGGAAGACGAAGCGAAGGTAATCCGCAAGTCGCACCTGAACCCCTCTATTCAAAAGCTGTATGCTGATTTCCTCGGCAAGCCCAACAGCCACAAGGCGCATGAGCTTCTCCATACGCATTATACCGACAGGAGCACGCTCAAAAACTAAGCACCGGTTTGACAAGCAAACGGGCCGCCGCGATCATTCGCGGCGGCCCGCGTTGGGTTTGAAAAGAACGTGCCATGCGGCATCATAGGGGCAGCCCGTCCTACGGGAATATGCAAAAACGCAAGTTTGCTGCGAAGGGGAGAACGCCATAACCCCCCCGCCCGCCAACAGTTTGCGCGGCTGCGCACCGTAAACAGAGGCATCTTTTCCTTCTTGCGCTTTTTAAGAAAAAGCCTTATCATGTTACCTTGTCGGGCGCGATGCGCCGTAAAAACCCCTTTCTACAATTTAGGAAAAGGTACGTATGCAGAAAAACTCGCAGGCAAAGGGCGCGCTTCTCATGCTTGTCTGTGCCGCCATGTGGAGCACGGGCGGCATTTTTATCAAACTCGTTCCATGGAACCCGCTGGTTTTGGGCGGGTGGCGCAGCATTTTCTGCGCGATCTCCTACGGTGCGTTTTTGCTTCTTTCCAAAAAGCGCGTGCACTTTGACCGCCGCTCGCTTCTGGTGGGCGTGGCATCGGCGCTTGCATCGATTTGCTTTCTTGCGGCAAACAAGCTTACCACCGCCGCGAACGCCATCGTTTTGCAGTACACCTCGCCGGTGTTCATCATGCTTCTGTCCACCATCTTTTTAAAAAAGCGCTTCCGCCGCAAGGATTATCTTGTGGTGGTGCTCGTGATGGGTGGCATCGTGCTGTTTTTCCTCGACAGCATTACCCCCGGTAACATGCTCGGCAACATCATCGCCATTTTCAGCGGCGTGGTGTTTGCCTCGGTGTACATGTTCCTCGGCGAGGCGAAGGATGAAACCGCCCGCGTTTCCGGCATGCTCATCGGCACCGTTTTTCTGGCTACCATAGGCATTCCGTTGGGCTTTGCACAAAAGGTTGAGGTCACCCCAACCATTGCGCTGATCGTGGTGGTGATGGGCTTTTTCCAGCTCGGCATCCCAAACATCATTTACAGCGCCGCCATGAACTCCTGCTCGCCGCTCGCGTGTTCGCTGATCGGCTCGGCGGAGCTTTTACTCAACCCCGTGTGGGTATACCTCTTTACGGGCGAAGCACCGGGTTTTTGGGCGCTGATCGGTGCGGGCATCATCGTAATCACCATCACCGTATGGGTGGCTTCTGACGCGAAGCACCTCAACGCCAAAACGGAAACCGCTGCGCTTGAAGAATCCCCGCATCCGGAAATTCCGCAGGAAGCGGCGGAGGAAAGCGTTCAGGGTTAACAAACCAAGCAATCAAACTAAGGGCGAAGCCAGCTGGCTTCGCCCTTTTACATGCGTAAAAACACTTTTCTAGGGTTCGGGGCACTTTCACGCTATTTGCGCGCAACCGGGAGTTGCAGTTCCGTGAGGTTTTCGCCTTCGTCGGCGCTTTCGTGAATGTCGATGAGATACAGCTCAATGGCGCTGCCGTTGATCTTCAGGCCGTTTTCGGCGGCGTATTCCTCCATAAGCGGCAAGAGCGCGATCCTATTTTTGTAGGGGCCGCTGTACGCGGCGGTGATGTAATCCCCCGCGGGCAGGATGAAGTTCGCCTTCTCCGCATGCGGAGTGATGATGAACACGCGGCTGAAGCGGTTAAACGCACCGCTTTTGAGCGCCGCATCGTCGATGATGGCGCCTACCGTGCCGCCGCGTATGAGGAAAAGCTCACCCTCATACTGCTTGTGAAGCTTTTTGACGGCAAAATCGACCTCCGCGTCGTTGAGCGTTTCGCCCTCAAGGCGTACGCAAGCGCGTGTGGGGAGCCTGCGCACGTAAATTTCGCCTACGGGCCGGCGCAGCGCGTTCAAAATGCTCGCCTCGCGCTCGGTAAGCTTGCTCTTGATGCGCTCAAGCTCCGAAATGCGCTCGTCAATCACCGCGCGCTCCTCCAAAAGCAGCGAAAGCGTGGCCTCCACGGTGCGCGCGGCAAGGTATTCCTTGATGCGCGCGGTCGAAAAGTCCAGCTTGAGCATGTCGCGGATTACGTTGAGCTTCCAAATATCGTCAATGCTGTACATGCGGTAGCCGTTCTCGTCGCGCTTGGGGGAAAGAAGCCCCGCCTCCTCGTAATAGCGCAGCGAATCGGGACCGATGCTGTAAAGCTGGGCGATCTCGCTGATTTTGTAATAATGCCGCACAAAAAACCTCCGTAAAAAAAAGAACGCGAAATGTGTCGAAAAGGGGTAGTTGTTGTGAAAAACGCCCACTTTTAGGGAAATTTAAGAAATTCGCTTGACATTGGTATCATACCAGGGTTTAGGCTGAATGTAAACAGGAGGTTATTATGAACAGCGTAAATCGCGGCGAAAAAGAATTTTTCAGGTATGTGCTGCCCACCACCGGCGCCATGCTTTCGTTCTCCGTATACACGATGACCAGTGGTATCATCGTGGCACGCGGCGAAGGCGAGGCGGCGCTGGCGGCGCTCAACCTGTCGATGCCGCTCGTCAACCTGATGTTTGCCGTTTCGGTGCTTTTGAGCGTGGGCGCCGCCACCGTGATCGGCATTTACAAGGGCAGGGGCAATACGCGTCTTGCCAGCAGAACTTTTACCGAGGACCTTCTTGCGGTACTCGGCACAGCGCTTGTGTTCACGCTTGTCACAACGCTTTTCCCGCATGAGGTCGCGCGCTTTTTAGGAGGCACGGAGCTTACGCTCGAATATGCCGCCGAGTACATCCGCACCACGGGCTTTTTTGCGGCGGCGTACATGATTTCCTACAACCTCGAAGTTATGGCGAGCGCCGACGGCAGGCCGAACATGGCGTTTGCGGGCGTTTTAACCTGCGGCGCGGTTACGGCGGGGCTTGGGTGGCTTTTCGTTGTGCGTATGGGGCTTGGCATGTTTGGCGCGGCGCTTTCCGCCGGGCTTGGGCAGGTGGCGAGCATTCTTGTGTTCCTGACGCACTTTTTGAGCAAGCGCGCAAAGCTTAAGCTTTCATTTGAAAAGCCGCTGCAAGGCTTTTTCAGGCGCGTGCTGCCGCTTGGCTTTTCGGATTTCTCAAACGAAGTCGCGCTTGCGCTTACCGCGTTTTTGTACAACCGCGTGCTTTTGATGGCGGTGGGCGAGCAGGGCGTTGTGAGCTACGCTGTGGTAAGCTATGTGAACACCCTTGTCGTCATGCTTCTTGCGGGCGTTTCACAAGGGAGCCAGCCGCTTGTGAGCCGCAGCCGCGGTGCGCGCGATTATAAGCACATGTTTTCGCTGTATGGCTATGGCCTCCGTTCTGCGCTTGTGATGGGCCTCGGCGTGCTCGGTGTGTGCTTTGCCTTTGCGCCAAACATCGTACCGCTTCTTTTGGAAAACAGCTCGGAGGCACTGCCCCATACCGTTGATGCCATGCGGCTGTTTGCGTTCGCGTTTCCGCTGATGAGCGTAAACATCGTTACCTCGGGCTTCCTCGCGGCCTCCGAAGCGCCGGGGTACTCTACGGCGATCTCG
>DLFZ01000241.1 GCA_002482435.1 Christensenella sp. UBA7707 | reverse complement strand
ACCTCTTTTGCGATCATGGTTTCGCTGATCATCTGGTTTGGGTTTTGCATCACAAGACCGATGTACTCCGCGCGCTCGCGGATGGTTTGGCCTTCAATGTTTTCGCCCTCGTAGAAGATGTCGCCGGAATCCGGCTTTTCAAAGCCGCACAAAAGCTTGGTGAGCGTGCTTTTGCCCGCGCCGTTTCGCCCAATGATGCTAAGCATTTCCCCGCGCCGTACGGAAAAGGAAACATCCTTGAGCACGGGCTTGCCGGGATCGTAGGAGAAGCCGATCTTCTCCATGGAAAGAAGCGTTTCGCCGTCCTCACAAGGTGCCATGCGCTCCGCTTCGCGCATCCATGTTTTGAGCGCATCCGCGCAGGAGGAAACGTCGAGCGTTTCAATGTGCCCCGGGCGCATTTCGGGCGTAAGCGTTATGCCCGCATATTTGAGCGCCGTTACATAAAGCGGCTCCCTGATTCCGTTTTCCTTCAAAACGTTGCTGCACAAAAGCGCATCGGCAGGCATGTCCGCAACGATGCGCCCATCGTTTACCACAACGATGCGGTCCACATGGCGGTGAAGCACATCCTCCAAGCGGTGCTCGATGATGACAATGGTTTTGCCGGTCGCCTTGTGAATGTCGTCGATGATCTCGATGGCGGTTTTTCCGGTTGCCGGGTCGAGGTTTGCAAGCGGCTCGTCGAACAAAAGAATTTCAACGTCGTCGATCATTACGCCCGCAAGCGAGGTGCGCTGCTTTTGCCCGCCCGAAAGCTCAAACGGCGAGTTTGTAAGAAAGCGCTCCATATCGACCATGCGCGCTACCTTTTGCACGCGCTCACGCATTTCAGGTGCGCTTACGCAGTCGTTCTCGAGCGCAAAAGCGATGTCTTCCCCCGCCGTAAGGCCGACGAACTGACCGTCGGTATCCTGCAAAACGGTACCCACATGCTTGGAGAGCTTAAAAATATCCTGGCGCGCGACCTCCATCCCCGCCACGGTGAGCGAACCGGTGGACTTGCCCTTGTAGGCAAACGGGATTAACCCGTTGATGCAGTGCCCCAGCGTGCTTTTTCCGCTGCCGCTGGGGCCTACAATCAAAATCTTTTCACCGGGATGAATGTCGAGTGAAATGTCGTACAGCGTGGGTTCCGCCTGCGCCAGATACTGAAACGTGAAGTTGCGGAACGATACGACAGGATCCACATTTCCCATAGATGCTTCCTTCGGTTTGATTTTCAGGCGTTACTCCGCCTTTTTGAGGCTGCCTTCCTTGGTGCGGGTGGCGGAATAGATGGCAAGAAGGATTGTACCGATCACGCCGCAGCTGATGGAGTTCATAAGTGCGGCAATCGCGCCCTGCGTGAACACGAGTTCTACAGGTTCTGCATAGATGACAATGTCGAGTACCGGCGCAATCACAAGCCATGCAATCACGTTGCCGATGATTTGGATGAGGTTGAACGCAAGAATGCCCTTGATCTTGAACTCACCGCGGTCGGCGTTCACAAACTTATAGGCAATGCCGTATACGAAACCCGAAACGCCGCTTGCAACAACCCAGCTCCACCAAGGCGAGCCGTACTGCACAAAGTCGGAAAGTGCATGGCCGATGAATGCGATAAGACCGCCCGCAATCGGTCCGAACAGCGCGCCGAAAAAGCCCGCAATGCCATATGCGGTTTGAAACTGGGTTTCTGGTACGGGAGAAGGCACCTTGACGAACATGAACAGCAGCGTGAAAATTGCCGCGCCAAGGCCGGTGGCGACGATCGTTTTGGTGTTCACCGCGAACAGTTTCTTCTTTTCCATGACAAAACCTCCCAAATTATAATTTCTGTGCCCCTTTTACAAGGCGCTCGCGCGCCAAAACACATTCAAAAACCAAGGAAGCTATTTGTTCAAAACCGAAAAGCTCACGTCGTAATGCGCGGGAAAAAGGTGGTGCTTCAAGCGCGCAAACGCCTCGCCGCCGCGCCCGTAGAGCACCTGCTCGATGTAGAGAACCGGTTCCCCCTCTTGCGCCTCCATGCGCCACGCAAGCTCACCCATTGCGCGTATAGCGCGAAAGCTTACGTCCGCCGCTTTGGCGTGAACATAAAGGGTGTTTTTCAAAAGCTCATCCGCATGTTGCAAGGAAGAGGGTTCTACCCCAAGCTGCTTAAGAAACGCAGAGGTGATTTGTACAAACGAGTGAGCGACGATTTGACTTGCCGAACGGTACGCGCAGTTTGCAGCGAGCACAAAATCCTTTGGGCCGATGTGAAGCTTTCGCTGCGCTACGTCTGTGGGCGGGCCAAAGTTGTGTTGTATACTTACGGCGTCCACGGTGCAAATCGCGTAGGAAAGCGCGGGGTTTACGATTTCCGTAGGGTCGGATGCCTTTCGCTGCGGCCTTAAGCACACATAGTTGCCACTGCCGCGCTGCTTTACGATAAGCCCATCCTCCGCCAAAATAAGAAGCGCCTGCCGCAGCGTATACCTGCCCGTACCGTAACGGTGGGCTAGTTCCATTTCGCCGGGCAGGCGTGAGCCGGGTTCAAACACCCGCTCCGCAAGGTCGGTATATAGGCGGTTATAAATCTCCAAATACGTTGGCAGCTTTTCAAAACCGTCCGCAAGGTTTGCCATACCGCACCCCTTTTTCAAAAACCGGGTTCATAAACATACAACGAACCCTACCAAAAGTTGTTGACAACTTTGCTATCATCATACCCATTTATCGGTATAATGTCAACATCTGCCAATATCACTTTATGTTTTAAGAGTATATAGAAATACGATGGCTATAAAACCGCACACAAACTTACTAAAAAACAAAGCACGCCAACCCTAACGCAGTTTTCGCAGGCGATGTTTCGCGCATTTATTCCTCCCCGTCGTCCATGCTTCTTTTGGTGCCGCGCTCGCAGGTATCGCTGTTGAGAATTTTATAGAGAAGCCCGTAAAGGGTTTTTGCCTCCGCCGCGTCGAGCGGGATGCAGCCTGCCATTGCCTGCGGCACAGCTTTTGCCTTTTCCTTGAGCGCTTCCCCCGCGCTTGTAAGCGTGGCAATCACCACTCGCTCATCCTTTGTGGAGCGTTCGCGCTTCAATAGCCCCTGCGCCTCCAGCTTTTTCAAAAGCGGCGTGAGTGTGCCGGAATCGAGGTAAAGCGCCGCGCCAAGCTCCTTCACGCTCATAAAGTGGTGTTCCCAAAGCGCCAGCATGGCGATGTATTGCGTATAAGTAAGGCCAAGCTCCTCCAAAAAAGGCGTATACAGCCTTATGATTTCGCGTGAGCAGGCGTATAGCGGGAAACAAAGCTGGTTTTCAAGCAAAAGCGGGTCGGGACGCATGTTGGCTCCTCCATGGCTGCTTAGTATGTTTGCAATTCTATTTTAAGCAATTATTCGGTATTCGTCAATGTACACATTGAACACCGCAAAAACGAGTGGCCGCATGAAAGCGGCCACGTTTTCGTTCATTCTGCGTCTTTGGGTTTCGTTTCGGCGTTTCTTTTGTATGCCTCGTAAAGCTCCTCCGTGGCGAGCGCGAATTTGGTGAGCGAAAAATCGCGTCCCTGCGGGTAGATGAACCAAGTATCATCAAGCGTGCTCAAATCAAGCGCGTCACCGTAGCGGTTCAGGTATTCGTACTCGATGTGGCAGGAATAGAGCGTGGGAACCGGCTTCTTCATTTCAAAATCGCCGTATTCGCCGCTCCCCCACACGGCAAAGCCGTTATGGTCGTGCGTAAGCGTTCCCATGCCAAGCGTTACGTAGCCCTTCGAATTCGGCAGCGAGGTAACTTTTACGTCGCAGCGGATGCCGTAGGTGCCGTTTTCCACCTCCGCGCGCACGTTTTGGCGCTCCCACTCGTACCAATCCGGAATGTGGGAAAACTCGGTTTCGCCGCTGTCGGCGCGAAGCTCGCCGTACTCGCTCATGCTCCATGTTTTGCCGCAGGCTTCGCAGAAAAGCTTTTCCCCTTTTGATCCCATGCGGTACTCTGTTTTGCAGGCGGGGCACTGGTAAAGCACCTTGTGAAGCCTTTCGGCGCGGTCGGGCCTTGCTACGCGAATGCCGCGCGCCTTCTGCCACGCGAAATCATCGTAGTAAAAAGCCTTTTTGATGCCCTCGTTGATCTCCTCCACGCTTTTTTGCGCAACCTCCTCGGCGGTGAACAGACGAACCATTTCAGCCTCGGTAGGTTTTATGCCACGGTCGCCCGGGTTCCAAAAAGGCGAGTTGATGTGGTGCCCGTGCATCATAAGCGTCACCACAGGCACCTTCAAGAGCTTGCACATTTTCCCAAGCGACTCGGGAAGCACCGCCGTGGTGCCGCACAGCGAATAGCGCGCTTCCGGGTAGATGATTGCGATGTCGCCGTGTTCAATCACACGCTTGATGTGGCGCACCAGCACGAGATCATTTGTGAATTTTCGTTTGCAAATGCAGCCGACCATACGCAAAAGCCACGCGCGCCCCATAAAGCCCTTGCCCATCGGCATGGTGAACGCGTCGATGGCGACCACCGAGTTGGAGCGGTACGGAAAGGTTGAAACCGAGGCAACCATAAAATCAAAAAACGCGTTGTGGTTGCACAAAAGCAAGTAAGGCGGCTTAAGCCCTTCCATGCCCTGCTTGACGATTTTTGTGCGGTGCTTCCATACAGGCGGAAAGCTCAACGCCCAAATCAGCGGACGCAGAAGCTGCCTGCGTGGCTTTTTGAGCATATCAAAACGCTGAAACGAATCGTTTGCCATATTCCTCCGGTGATAACGCCCAA
>DLFZ01000244.1:5379-5967 GCA_002482435.1 Christensenella sp. UBA7707 | reverse complement strand
CCTTCCCCCAGCGGGTATAGAGCGGTGTTATGCCATTCTCTTGCTTCATGTGTTACCCTCCTTTGGCTGGGCTTTTTTCGTGTGTCTAAGCCACAAAAGCGGCACGAGCACGATAAGGTGCGCCGCGGCAGCTGCCAAAAACATGAGCGGCCCCGGCACCTGTTCGCTACCCGCCGTAACGGAGTTTGCGCTGATTATGGCCGCACCGATGTACGGCCCTACCACCATAGGCACAAGCACCGAAAACATCATGCGGATTCCCTGAAAATGGCCGGATTTTTCCGGCGGCGTATAATCGCGCACAAGGCCGCTGACGCAAGCACTCAAAAGCATGCCCCCGCCCATTGTGACGATGCCCGCGCCAAGAATGGGAAGCGAGCCCTTTGCAAAAAACAGCAAAGCAAGGCCGATGATATCCGCCGCAACCACAGGAAGAGCAAACACGAGTTTGCCAACCTTGTCGATCAGCCGCCCAAGCGCCACGCTCACCGCGGCGCTCCCCAAAAGCACGCCAGCCATCACAGGAACATAGTTTTGTATGTTTTGGTAGTGCTGAATGTAAATCAAAAGGTACGGCATGTAAATTTG
>DLFZ01000244.1:0-5344 GCA_002482435.1 Christensenella sp. UBA7707 | reverse complement strand
CTAAGCCCGTAAACGATGTTTTTCAAAAGCGGCTCTTTTTTCGGCGCAAGCTCTTTCGAATCGCGCACGAAGAAAAACCCGGCTACGCCGCCGATTGTTACAATCGAACCCACGATCAAAAAGAACGTGCTCCAGTTCCCCGCCTGCGTAAAGCCGTCGAGCACGCCAAACACGAAAAGCGTGGAAAGAAGCGGAAGCACCGCAAGCACGGATTCCGTTCTCCCGCGCTGGTTCTCCTCTGTCATGTCGTTGATCCACGCGTTAAACGCGGCGTCGTTGGCAGAGCTGCCAAAAAAGGTCATGATGCAGTCCATCACGATAACGAAGGTAGCCGTTACCTGTACGGCGGCCGCCGCTCCCACCATGGCCGTAACATTGCTTACGGTAAGCGCCGCAAACGCCATGGTGGAAAGGCCCCATAAAATATAGCCGTATACCATGAACGCGCGGCGTTTGCCGAGCCTGTCGCTTAAGCCGCCCATCAAAAGCGTGGTGAGCGTTGCGGTAATGGCACTCGCCGCCACCATATTTGCCACAACCACCGGATTGGTGGTGATGGTGTTGTATACGAACACGTTGAAGTACATGTTCTCGATGGTCCACGCGATTTGCCCGAAAAAGCCGAACAGCAGAAGCGTTGGCCATACCCCTTTTTTGAGCGGTGTTGGTTTCACGGCGTATCTCCTTCTCGTTTCAAGTTTTGTAAGCGCTTGGCCCATTCCCCTCAAAAAAGTGAGGAAAAGGAAAAATGCATATCTTCCTCAAACCACTGCTTGAAGTTGGTGCCCCAGCGGTTGTTGAACAGCAAAAAAGAAAAGCCGCCCGGGCCGCTTGCAAGCTTATCGTCCACGCGGTAAAGGCTCTTTTCGGAGGCGGAAACCACCGGCGCGTCAAAGCTTATAAGCTCCGCGGCTTCTCCGCTCCCTTCACTGCGCCATACGATGCTTTTCGCGCACGCAAGGCTTCGGTTGCCGCCGCGCACCACGCGATTTACGGGCATAAGCCGCCCCAGCTTTTCATAGTACCATTGCCCGCCGCTTACGCCCAAATCGAAGGAAAACCACAGCGCCTCGGGGCTTCGCACAGCGTCTTTCCTCAGCCAGAAAAGCTCGGTATCGACACTGTTCCCCTTCAGTGTATGGGTAACAACGACTTCGCGCGGGCAGCCGTATTGTTCGCACGCCTCGCGCTCGCCAAGAAGCCAAATGGTAAGCGTATCTCCCTTTGCTTCCGCACGGTCGAAGCGGCAGCGCCAAACGCCATCTTTGAGGTTTTCGTAATGTTTAAGCCCGGGTTTTCCAAAATCGCATTCTGCCCAAAACCAGTTTTTGTCCATATCGCGCCCATAGTCATAAAGGCATGCGTCCACGGTGTTTGCGTCGAAGGTTTGGTATTCAAAAAGCCCCAGCTTCACCTTTCGTGCAATGTCGGTCTTTTCGTTTAAAAGCCTGATAATCTCCCCGTGCTCCNNAACGGGTTTCCCGCCGCCGAATACAGGCACAAAAAAAGAAAACTGGCTTTCCGCCTCGTCAAAAAGCGTCTTTGGCAAGGCTAACACAGCGTTTATCACATACGCGCGCTGTTCCTCATGCGACGATTCAAAAAGCGAATAAGAGGAACGCTCATTTTCACCGCGGTACGCTTGAAGTTCGGGTAAAAGCGCCTCAAAAAGCGGCTTGTTGTGCGGCGATAGAAGCGCGTAGGAGGTAACGTTCGTTTTCCTTGCACGAGCAAAGTCTGCCTTTTGCCAGTTGGTAAAATCCAGCAGATATTTTTTCGCGTCCATGCCCCATGTATGCTCCGCAACAAGAAGCAGGTTTTCCATGAGCGTTTCATAAGCCGGGCTTCCAACGGTTAGCGCGCCTTCCTTGAGCCATTTTTCCTTCAACGCAAGCAGGCGGCAAAAGTGCGAAACCTTGTAGGGGTCTGTCGCCGCGCCGTGGATCCACGTATCGCCAATCTCCTCCTCAACAACGGGCAAAGAAGCACGCACTTCGCGCACAAATGGCAAAAAGTCATCAAGCGTACCCGCAGCGATCTTCGCGTTCGGGTATTGGGCTTGAAGCTTTTCGTAAAGCGTGTCAAGCTCTTCCATAGAAGGCGGGCGCGCGTTATCCGCCCCATGGCAGAATTGCAGCGCAACGCCGTTTTCAAGAAGTGTCG
The DNA here is from genome assembly GCA_002482435.1 of Christensenella sp. UBA7707. GTDB lineage: Bacteria > Bacillota > Clostridia > Christensenellales > CAG-138 > UBA7707. The sequence continues at coordinate 3,181 of DLFZ01000244.1, read as the reverse complement.
CCTGCCCGTAGCTGCCCGCGTAATTGACGACGATTTCCGCACCCCCAAAGCGCCAGCAAAAAAGCGGTGGCACCTCCGGTACGCGGGAGCTGTCGTTCACGCCGATGTGAAGATACGCAACGCCCGACTCGGCAAGGATAGGCACCATGGCGGCGGTATGCCCGGGTACGTCGGTCATTTTCGCGGCGCGCGTAACAATGCCGAAGCGCTCGTCGAGCTTTTTTGCAACACCAAGGCCGTAACGAAAAAGCGCCTCGTCCATCAGCTCCGTATGCGTGGTGAAAGGCAGCGCGTGGTAGCGGATATCGCCGCGCAAAACGGCGGAAGCAATTTTCTCGCATGCGGACTCATCCGCATGATCGAGGCAGTGCTTAATTAGGTAGGAGCCGACCGTCCAAACGAAGCGTTTTTCGCCCCCGGTATTGGCACGCTTCGCAAGCTTTATGGCTGCGGGCAGAATTTCCTCGCGGTAGCGCCTTAAAACATCCGCCGCAAGCCCTGTAAAGCCGATGTCCAAATGGGTTTTAAACACCACGATGACGCGGCGTATTTGCTCGGGTTTCATGAACGATCCTTCAAAACAATTATGCTTCAAAATACAAGGCGTTGGTCAAAAGCGCGCGCATCGGCGGCAAGCCCGGCGCGTAGCTTCTGTAAATTTCAGCGCGCAAAAACCGGGCGCCCTCGAAGTTTGCCTTGAGCCGTAGGCTCATTGCNNGACTTCGTTTCACGATCGGTTATGAGGCGAATCTCGTCGCCAACGCGAAGGTCAAAAAAGCGAAGTTCCACTTCCGTTCCGCTTTTTGCGGTATCGCCAAAGGAGAGAAACGCACCGTCGGGCGTCGCAGCGCGGAAGTCTGCGCCAGGCCCATCCGGCAAAAAGGTAATGTAGCCGCTCCCTTTTTTAAGCGCGTCGAGAATGTCCTTCGGGCTTCGCGACGGCGCGTACACGCATTGGCAAGGCAGGCCGATGCTTGCAAAAAGGCCGGGACGGTGAAAATCGCTGCCGCCGGTTGCGGCGATGTGTGCGCCTTCACAAAGCCGCGCGTGCCACCATGAAATGGCGCGCTCGTTGCGTTCGGACATCACGCCGTTCCAAACCTCCACGGCGTCATAAGGCATGTCAAAGCCCCATTCCCACGGCACGAGCGGGCAGAACGGGTGGTTGAGCGTTACAAGCGCGCCGTTTCGCCGCGCCTGTTCCATGAGCGATACTGCCTCGTTCAAGTCGGCACAGTAATAGCGCCCACCATAGGGCTGCTTTGCGCCTAAAAAATTCGCGTGCCCCTTATAATGCGTCCACTCCGTGCCCGGAAGCACGGTGATATCATCGCGCTCGGGCAGGTTTTCGTTTTGCGCGGTGTTGTTGTGATCGGTCACAAACAAAAAATCGAGGTTTAACGCAGCCGCGGCCTCGGCAAGCGCGTCAGCCGTCAGCACGCCGTCGGATGCGACGGTGTGCGTGTGCGTATCACCCTTAAATAGCCGCCGCTCCTTGTAGCTAAACGCAATGTCGTACTCTACCGCCACGCCCTCTTGCGGTACGTGGTAAGCGCCGACGATGATCTTCCAAATCCCCTTTGTGATTTCACGCTTTTGAAACCCGGCGCTGCTTTTAAGCGGTGAAATGAACACCCTTTCGCGATCGGAACCCGAAGAGCCCACAAGCTCACCGTGCGGCCCCTCAAGCGCAAGGTCGATGGTGCAGCCTCTTCGCGCCATGGTAAAGCCGTTTTCCATTGCCGCAAAATAACGCGGGTAACGGTAGGTCACGTCGATGCGCTCGACGCCTTCGTCCACCTCAAACGGGATGGTCAAATACTGCCGCTGCTTGTTGGGTTCAATGTTGACGGTTTTTTTGACGAGCGTATTCATGACTTACCTCCCACAAAGCGTTTTTGCGTAGCAACAAGCGCCTTAAGTTTTATGGTACACGCTTTTTTTAGAACGTTCCACGACACCAACCGAAAGCCCTCTTTTTGCACAAAGCGCAAAAAGTCACCCTCCGCCAGGTAGCGGTACTCCCACAGTCGCTTTTGCCATTGCGGCGTACGCCTCAAAAGCGCTTCGTCGAGCTTTGCGGGGTGCAAAAACACCTCAATCACGCCCGCTTCGGTTTGCAGAAGCGTTTTTTCGTAATAAGCGCAAAGCGCCTCATAAGACGGGATTTTTTCGATCGGATCGGGGTTTGTAACAAGGTCGTCCAAAAGCGCTACGCCGTAAAGCGCTGCCGCGCCCACGATGGCGCGGTGCGCGGCTTGTAAAAGCTTATTTTGGCTTCCGCCCATTTGGCGGGAAATAAAGTCGAAACGTTTTGGGAAGCGAAAGGGCAAATCGTATTTTTTGCACGCGCGAAAGGCGTTTATAAAAAAGAGCCTGCCGTTCACGCCGTAAAGGGTGCCGCCGTGGCTGTCGGCATGGTCTGGCATCCGTCCGAAAGCCTTCATCGCCTCAACCTGTGCAAAAAGCTCGCGGGTAACGTCGTTTGGTTTTGCGCGGCGTGCCATTTCCTTTGCATCGCTTAGAAGATATCCTTCGTTTAAAAGCGAATGCACGCTCTCCCCGGCGCTTGCGCACCACGGTTCCTCCGCCCANNTCGTTTAAAAGTGAAGGCACGCTCTCCCCTGCGCTCGCGCGCCAAGGCACCTCCGCCCATTCGGCGTGAAGGGTCCAATGCACACCCACGGGGTAGTTTTTCTCCGCCGCCTTCAAGCAGGCAGCCCCCGCAAGGCGTGCAGGGGAAAGAACGGTGGAGGAGGTGATGGCGTTTAAGCTGAAAAGCTCCTCCACCGCGCCGTTGACACTTTGGGTCAAGCCGTAATCATCGGCATTGACGATGAGAAACCGCTCGTTCACTCCACTTGCTCCGCATGGGAAAGTTTATCCGTAGGAAGTTGCATACCACTGTTCCCCGCGCCGCCCGAAACGGGCGCATCGATATCGGGGAATTTTAGGAAGCGGGAGATGGCCACACTTAAAATCATGACACAGAATGGGAACACCGTCAACAAAAACCGCGCGGCGTTCTGCGGCTGGGGGCCGGGATCATCGCCGCTCACAAAGCCATAAAGCGAGCCGACCAAGAGAAACGCGAGGCTTGTAAAAAGCCCGCTCAGGCGGTTCATAAAGCCCATGGCGCTCGCGTAGGTGCCCTCGCGGCGAAGGTTGTGCTTTCTCGTAT
>DLFZ01000200.1:2493-4225 GCA_002482435.1 Christensenella sp. UBA7707 | reverse complement strand
GTGGCGCTTTTAAACCTTGGCACCACGCAGGCACCGGAAACGGTGTGGACGGGCAAGAGCGGCGATACGCTGGAAATCGTTTTGCCGCAGGAAACGGCGCTTTCGGACATCCGCGTTTTCGGCGGGCTTTACGACGGTACGGTTACTTTGACCGCTGCCGACGGCACCGAAATTACCTACAAGGAAGAAAACGGTGACATGTTCCGCTGGAAAAGCATCGGCGGCGAGGACATCGGCAGCGAGGACATCGGCAGCGAGGGCATCGTTACCGACACGCTGACGCTTAAGGTAACATCGGGCAAGGTGTGGTTCAACGAGATCGCCCTGTTTGACACGCAGGGAAGCTATGTAGGCGCTGTGGCCGCAGCGGGCGGGGAAGCGCTTTTTGACGAGCCGGATCAGGTGCCCGAAAAGGGTTCTTACCTCAACGGCATGTATTTTGACGAGCTGTACCACGCGCGTACCGCGTACGAACATCTCAACGGCATCAAACCGTACGAAAACTCGCATCCGCCGCTTGGCAAGGTGTTCATCATGCTCGGCATTGCGATGTTTGGCATGAATGCATTTGGCTGGCGCATCGTAGGCACGATATTCGGCATTTTTATGGTGCCGATCTTCTACTTGTTCGCAAAAAGTCTTTTCAAAAAAACCGAGTACGCCCTTTTGGCGGCTGGTCTGTTTGCGTTTGACTTCATGCATTTTGTTCAAACGCGCATTGCCACCATCGACGTGTATGGTGTGTTTTTCATCCTTTTGATGTTCTACTTCATGTACCGCTACTACATGATGAACTTCCATTCCGAGCCGCTCAAAAAAACGCTTTGGCCGCTTGCGCTTTCGGGTGTGTTCTTCGGGTTGGGTGCAGCCAGTAAGTGGATTTGCATCTATGCAGGCGGCGGGCTTGCGGTGGTGCTTTTTACGTCGCTCACGCAGCGGTATCTTGAATACCGCCGTTTCAAAAACAGCGACGACGCTGCGCTTCGTGAGGCCGTGTCGCAGTTTTGGAGCAAAACGATAAAAACGCTGCTATGGTGCGCGCTGTTTTTCATCGTGATACCCGTTGGCATCTATTTGCTTTCGTACCTGCCTTACTACCTGTGCAAGGAGCCGTATGACCTCAAGGGTGTATGGGGCGTGCAGGAGTTCATGTTCTCCTATCACAGCAACCTCAAGGCCACGCATCCGTACGAATCCCCTTGGTGGCAATGGCCGTTTGAACTGAGGCCGATCTGGTACTTTGTCAACTACGATGTTGCAGAAGGCAACATTTCCACCATTTCTTCATTTGGAAACCCGGCGGTGTGGTGGGTATGCGCCATCGGCGCAGGCATGCTGGCGGTAAGGCTTCTGAGAAGCAAGATCAAGTTTGAAAAGGGCATGTTCGTGCTCTTTGTGGGCGTATGCGCAAACTACCTGCCATGGGTGCTTGTAACGCGCTGCACGTTCATTTACCACTACTTTGCAACGGTGCCGTTCATTTTGCTTTTGACGATCTACCTTGTGAAGGACCTTGAAGAGCGAAAACCCCATTTAAGCTATGTAAAATGGGCTTGGCTCACGGTTGCCGTGGTGCTGTTTGCCGTGTTTTATCCGGCGCTTTCGGGGATAGAGGTTTCGCGCGGCTACGTTTCGCTTCTTGAATGGCTGCCAGGCTGGACGTTTATGGGTTATTGACGGAGGCGCGTATGAACAAAAAAGAGTTTTTTAAGAACCTCGTCCAATTTATCAA
>DLFZ01000200.1:0-2461 GCA_002482435.1 Christensenella sp. UBA7707 | reverse complement strand
GCGGTTGGGTTGAACAAATACGTTGCGCAGGTCATTTCCTACGCATGCGGTGTGCTCAACAGCTATCTATTCAATACGCTTTGGACGTTCAAAAAAGAGCGCCGCCGCACCGCGAAGGAATTTTTCCTGTTCGTGTGCGTTAATGTTGTATCGCTTGGCGTGTCGCTCGGGATGCTTTATGTTGCAGAGCACTATCTGCATGTGGAAGGCAAGCTTTTGCAAAAGCTCATTGCCACGCCCGTTGCGATGGTTGTGAACTTTTTCGGCAACAAGCGTTTCGTGTTTACGCACGAGGACAACAAAGGGGAATAACCGCGTGCAAAGCGGGCGTTGTTTGGGGGGATTTCGCTGCTAGCAAGGATTCATAGCTTTGGCCTCAGCGGCCTCAACTCTTTTCCCGTGGTGGTGGAGGTGGATGTTTCAAACGGCATACCGGCCTACGAAACCGTAGGGCTTCCGGATGCCGCCGTGCGCGAATCGCGCGAACGCGTGCGCGCCGCCATCAAAAACAGCGGTTTTGAGTTTCCCATGTCGCGCATCACGGTAAGCCTTGCGCCGGCGGATCTCAGAAAAGAAGGCTCGCTTTACGATTTGCCCATCGCCGTGGGTATTCTGGCCGCAACGGGTCAGGTGAACGCGGTGGGAGAAACGGTGTTTCTGGGTGAGCTTGCGCTCGACGGCACGGTACGTCCGGTGGCGGGCATCATGCCTATGGTCATCGGCGCTTACGCAAACGGCGCGCAAAAAATCGCACTGTCTGCACAGAATGCGGCTGAGGCGGCTTATGTTGAGGGCATCACCGTTTTGCCGCTTACAACGCTTGTAGAGGCTGTTTCGTATTTGCGCGGAGAAGCGCTTACACCGCAGCCAAAACATGTGTGGAGCGCCAGCGAAGTAAAATACAGCTCGGATTTTTCGCAAATCCGCGGACAACAGGGCGCAAAACGCGCGGCGGAAATCGCCGTGGCGGGCGGTCATAATTTGATGCTCATCGGCACGCCGGGCTCGGGTAAAACCATGCTTGCCCGCAGCGTGCCTTCTATTTTACCCGAGCTTACGTTTGCGGAAGCCCTTGAGATTACAAAAATACATTCTGTAACGGGCGCGCTTCGCGGTACGGAGGGCATCGTTGCCGAACGGCCTTTTCGCGCGCCGCACCACAACGCGTCCACTGCGGCGCTTGTGGGCGGCGGTGCAAAGGCGCTGCCGGGTGAAATCAGCCTTGCGCATTACGGCGTGCTCTTCTTGGACGAGTTCCCCGAATTTAAAAAAGAAACGCTTGAGGCGCTGCGCCAGCCGCTTGAAGATGGTACCGTAACCATTACCCGTGCCACTTCGCGCTCCACCTATCCGGCGGATTTTATGCTCATAGCCGCCATGAACCCCTGCCCGTGCGGCAACTACGGCTCTCGAAAGGCGTTGTGCCGCTGCACCAACGCGCAGATCAAGCAGTACCGCAACCGCATTAGTTCACCTATGCTAGACCGCATCGATTTGCATGTTGAAATGACGGAGGTCGGCTACGAGGAAATTTCGCAAAAGGCGCCCGGCGAAAACTCCGCGGCTATTCGCCTTCGCGTGAACGCCGCGCGGAATATGCAGCGCGAACGCTACAAAAACGAGGGGATTTTGTTCAACGCGCAAATGACGAGCGCTCTGCTTGAAAAATACTGCGCGCTTGACCAAAAGGGGAGCGCGGTGCTCCAAAAGGCGTTTGCGGCGCTCAATTTGAGCGCGCGCGCCTACAGCCGCATTTTGAAGGTGGCGCGCACGATTGCGGATTTGGAAGAGAGCGAAAATGTAACGAGCGGCCATTTGGCGGAGGCCATTCAATACCGCAGCCTCGACAGCAAGTATTGGGGGACATAGTCGTGGATGAAATGCAATCGCGCTACGCGCTTTGGCTCGCGTTTGCGCTCAAAGCAAGCCCTTCTACTTATTTTAAGCTTGTGGAACACCACGGTTCTGCGCGCGAGGTGTTTTACGCCGCTTCGCGCGAAGGGCTTCTGTTCGATGGACGGAACGCGCAAAACCTCAAAGACGAGCTTCGCGAAAAGGCAAACGAGCCCTACATCGACGCCTGCTTTTCGTACTTGAAAAAACATAAAATCACTACGGTGCTTTTTGACGACGCGACGTACCCGGCGCTGTTGCGCCACATCCATAACCCGCCGCCGGTTTTGTTTGTAAAAGGGAAGCTCCCCGAGGAGATTGTGCTGCCCATTGCCATCATCGGCTCGCGAAAATGCACCAGCTACGGCAAAAAAATGGCGTTTTCGCTCGCAAGCGATCTTGCGCGCGCGGGAGCAAGCATCGTTTCCGGGCTTGCTTACGGCATCGACGCGCAAAGCGCGGCGGGCGCATTGAGCATTGCCCAATGCGATTTTCCGACCGTGGCGGTTTTGGGGTGCGGGGTGGATGTTGTTTACCCGAAGGAAAACGAAGCGCTCTATGAAAATAT
>DLFZ01000201.1:8850-10356 GCA_002482435.1 Christensenella sp. UBA7707 | reverse complement strand
CCGCGTTTCTTTTCCAAAAAAGTAACAAATCAAAAGGCGTGCCGCGTTTGATCGCGGCACGCCTTATTCGGTTTCTCTTTTCTTAGCTTAGAACAGGTTGATCGTGAGGAACAACGTGGCCATCAGCGAGGAAACCAGCGACACCACGGTGATCTGGGTGTTGATGGAGGGGCCTGCGGTGTCCTTGAACGGGTCGCCAACGGTGTCGCCAACGACGGCGGACTTGTGGGTGTCGGAGCCTTTGCCGCCCTCATGGCCGGATTCCACGTACTTCTTGGCGTTATCCCAGAGGCCGCCGGAGTTGGACATGAACAGCGCCAGAAGCAGACCGCTTACGATGTTGCCTACCAGGAAGCCGCCAATCGCGTGTACGCCGCCGATGAAGCCAACAGCAAGCGTCGCGATAATCGCTACGAGGCCAGCGGGGATAAGCTCTTTGAGCGCGCCGTCGGTGGCGATCTCAATGCACTTGTCGTATTCCGGCTCTACGCCCGGTTTGCCTTCCTTCAGGCCGATGATTTCTTTGAACTGGCGGTGAATTTCCGCAACCATGCGCTGCGCGTTGCGGTCAACGCCCAGCATCAGCATGGCCGAGAACACGGCGGGGATGGCCGCGCCGATGAGCACCCCGAAGAACACGGTGGGGTTCATAATGTCAAAGCCAGTCAGCTTTTCAATGGCGAGGCCGCCCTTGACGATGGCGTCGTTTACTTCGCTCATGAACGCGCCCAGCAGGGAGATAACCGTAAGGCCGGCTGCGCCGATTGCGAAGCCCTTGGTAACGGCTTTCACAGTGTTGCCCGCGCTGTCGAGTTCGTCGGTGATGTTGAGCACTTCCTCACCGAGGTTGCCCATTTCCGCAAGGCCGCGCGCGTTGTCCACAATGGGGCCGTACGCGTCGTTGGAAATGATCATGCCGACGATGGAAAGCATACCAACGGCCGCCATGGAGATACCATACATGGCATAACCTTCGCCGATGGGTTCGCAGATCTTATAGGAGATGAGCGCCGAAAGCGCAATGCCGATCATGGCGGGCAGCGTGGAGAGGAAGCCGTAAGAAATGCCCGAAAGGATCGTGAACGCCGGGCCGGACTTGGAAGCCTTGGCTACCATGTGCACGGGCTTGCGGCTGTCGTCGGTGAAGTAGTCGGTCGTGATGCCGATGATAACGCCGATCAAAAGACCGGCAACGCTCGCGCCCCAAATGCGCCATGCGCCGCCATTGGGCAGGTCGAACTTAAGGAGCAAGGTGGCAAGCGCCGTCAAAACGGCGAACACGCCCGTTGTTACATAGGTGGAGGAGTTGAGCGCGCGGGTGGGGTTGCCATGCTTGCCGATGCGGGCGGTGGCAACGCCGATGATGGAGGCGAGAAGGCCAAGTGCCGCGTAAACAAACACGATGGTTTCGCTTACTTTGGACTGCGCAAGGGTGGTGGCCATAACAAGCGCCGCCGTGAAGGAAGCTACGTTGGAGTCGAACAGGTCAGCGCCCATGCCGGCCAC
>DLFZ01000201.1:0-8827 GCA_002482435.1 Christensenella sp. UBA7707 | reverse complement strand
GGGTTGCGCGGGTCGTCCTCGGGGATGCCGAGCTCAACCTTACCAACAAGGTCCGCGCTGATGTCGGCGGTTTTCGTGAAGATACCGCCGCCGGCCTTTGCAAACAGCGCGAGCGAGCTTGCGCCGAAGCTGAAGCCAAGGAGAACCGAAGCGTTGCCGCTGAGCCAGAACACGAGCGCTACGCCAAGGAGGCTCGAACCGACAACGGCCATACCCATGACCGCGCCGCCGCGGAAGCCTACCATGAACGCGGGCTTAATGCCCGACTTGGCAGCTTCGGCGGATTTCATGTTGGCAATGGTGGCAACCTTGATGCCGATTTTGCCAGCCATGGCGGAAAGGAACGCACCGAAGATGTAGGCAAGAGACATTGCGAGGTTTTCGGTTGCGAGTTCCGCAAAGCTTGTCCTGTGCCAGATCGGGGAGGGCAGGAAAATGAGAATAAGGAGAGCCGCAACCGCGCAGAAACGGCGCAGTACGCGGTATTCCTTTTTCATGAAAGCCCTGGCGCCCTGTTGGATCAGTTTGCCAACCTGTGCAATGCGCTCGTTTGAGCTGGGGTATTTCTTTACGTTCTGGTAAAGATATACCGCAAACCCAAATGAGAGCACCGCAACGATGATCGCAAAAATGTAATAAATTACGTTTGGATCCTGAAACATTCCGGTTCACTCCCATCAAAAACAAATTACTTCCAGTGTAAAGCAAACGCTCCAAAAATACAATATGGCGCAAATGAGAACACGCTGAAAATTTTTATATATATAATTTTGAACAAGTGCCAATTCGCTTTTCAAATTGCCTGTGTTTACAGAAAGGACACAATTATGAGCATGTCAATTTTGTAAAAAACAAACAGAAATGTTTTTGGTAATACCTCCTGATATAAGCTGTAGTTATAAAATACACGTACCAATTCGTCAAATTGTATAATGCTTCGTCGGAAAGCGCGCGGGGGAGGGATACCTGTTTTCCCGCGAGGGCTGTGCAAACAGCACTTGTATGGTTTTACACAGCCCCCCGCTGATGAGGGGGCCGGTACAGCGTACCCGCACCGGAGGGAGAGAGTAAGCTATACCTTTTGCATAGAAAAACCCCCGCGAAATGTTTCGCGGGGGTTCCGATGTTGCTTCAAAATGGTACTATCGTTATGCGCGCTCCCTTTTTTCCCGGGGTTCTTCCGTTGCCTCGGCAAGCTCCAACACGGGCTTTGCCAAGGTGACGATGGCCCATTCAATGCGCCTGTCCTGCACCTGCTCCACTTGAATGGCGAGTTTGTCCACCGTAAGTGAGGGCGTTGTTCCGTCGTCGGGAATGTAGGAGAGCCGGTCTACGATTAGGCCGTTGAGCGTATCGAACTCGTCGTTTTCTTCAAGGTCTACGCCAAGCTCATCGGCAATGTCACTGAGCATAGCGCTGCCGGCGATGCGCCAGCTGCCGTCGCCCAAGGGCGTGATTTCATGCTCGTCCTGCTTGTCGGACTCGTCGTAGATGTTGCCTACGATTTCTTCCAGCAGGTCCTCCATGGTCACAACGCCGCCCGTGCCGCCGTGCTCGTCCACAACGATGGCCATATGCGTTTTGTTGCCCTGCATGTTGCGGAACAAAACATCCGCCCGAACGGACTCGGGCACGAAGTACGGCGCGCGCAGAAGCTCCTTTAAGGGCTTCCTTTGCTTGGAAGAAAGGTTCAACAGAAAGTCGCGCGTGATGAGAATGCCCAAAACATCGTCGGTATCCTCGCCGCACACGGGGAAGCGCGAAAAACCGCTTTCGCGGATTACGCCGAGGATGGTTTCCTCGCTGTCGTCTGCCCACAAAAACTGCACATCGGTGCGGTGTACCATTACGTCCGCAGCGGTGGTGTTGTTGAATTCGAAGATGTTGGCGATCATCTCTTTTTCGCTTGCTTCGATGGCGCCCTTCTCCTCACCAACATCCACCATGTAGAGGATCTCTTCTTCGGAAACCTCTTCGGCGTCGGCGTTGGGATCAATACCCAAAATGCGGAGGATGCCGTTTGTAAGCTTGCTCAAAAGCCATATCACTGGCCGCATGACAACCGAAATGCCCTTGATGACGTAACACGCAACGCGCGCCACGGGCTCGGGCTTTTGCATGGCGATGCGCTTGGGTACAAGCTCGCCAAACGCCAGCGTGAAGAACGACAAGATGAGCGTAATCACCAAAACAGAAACGCCGTCTACCGTGCCGCGCGACGATTCCGCAAGATGGAACGCGTTCATGCAAAACTCGGTAAGCCGGTCGGAAAAGTTTTCCGCAGCAAACGCAGCGCCGATATAGCCGGCCAAGGTGATGCCGATTTGTATGGTGGAAAGAAACGCGTTGGGCTCCTGCGCGATTTTGAGCATCAAAACGGCGGTTTTGTCACCGCTTTCGGCCTGACGGCGCAGACGGTTGTCGTTTAACGAAATGACCGCGATTTCGGTCGCGGCAAAAAAGGCATTGATGAAAATCAACAGGACCTGCAGCATAAGCTGTGAGAATATACTAGGCCCTGATGGGTCCGCAGGCAAAACAATTCCCCCCTTAGGTTCATAATGTACACATTATACCATGGAAGCGAAGCTGATATGGTATAATTCGCGCATGTGCGTTCGCCCGAAGGGCAAAAGTCGCACGCGCATAAGAATAAGCAGTATAATGACCGCTTGCGGACATTATAGCATATGTGCCCGAATTTATTCAAGACAATCCTTGGAAGCGCAGGAAAAGCCACCCTGAAAAAAATTCAGCTCTTCCGCACTGCTTCGCGGCTGCTTTCGCGCTTTTGGCAAAAACCCATGTGAAGCGCGTCGTGCGGGCAGGCGCGCACGCAATCGCCGCAGCGGATACACTCCATGGACGACGGCTTTTGATAAATGGGCACATCGAGCTTGCAAACTTTTTGGCATACCGCGCAGGAGGTGCATTTGCTTTCCTCCACGCGGATGCGGTGAAGAGAAACCGGGTTCAAAAAACCGTACAGTGCGCCGAGCGGGCAAAGGTAGCGGCAAAACGGACGGTAAATCGCAACGGAAAGAAGCACGATGGCGCCTAACAGGAACACCTTCCACGCGAAAAGCCAGCCTGCCGCGCTTTGAAGGCTTTCATTGAGCATTACAAGCGGTATGCCGCCAAAGAGCGTGCCAGATGGGCATACCCATTTGCAAAACCACGGCTGGCCCTGACCGAACGCGTCGAGGGCGAGCGCGGGCAAAAGCAGCACAAAAAGCAAAAGCAGTACGTATTTGAGCTTTCGAAGCGCCTTTTCTCCGGGCAGCGAACGCAGCTTTTTGAAAAACGGAATTTTGTAAAGCAAGTCCTGCACGAAGCCGAAGGGGCACAAAAAACCGCACACGAAGCGCCCCGCGAGCGAGCCCACGAGGAGTAAAAAGCCGATCACGTAGAACGAGAAGTTGAACTGCCTGCTCCCGATCACCGCCTGAAGAGAGCCGAGCGGGCAGGAACCCCACGCGCCCGGGCAGGAGTAGCAGTTAAGCCCCGGCACGCAGATGGCCTTCAAGTTACCGTCGTAAATGACGCCGTTTAAAAAGCCGTAGGCATAGCTGTTGGTGAGAAGCGTAAAGCCTGCCTGCGTCCACGTGCGCGCTGCGCCTGTTTTTTTGCGCTTACCCAATGCCGATACACTCCAGACAAATGTAGATGGCCTTTTTCAAAACAATGGCGACCTCGCCGCGTGAAATGCCGTAAACAAGGAAAGCCGCGCCCAAAAGGAACGCGGCCGCAAACAAAAAGCGGCGCCGCTTTTCGGTTTTCGCCGTGGTACTATGCCGCGGCACGGTTTTTTGCCTGCTCATTTGCATACTAACCCTGTGCTTCAAGCACGGCGTCGATGGTGGCCGCCCAGTCAGCCTTTGTTTGGGAGCCCACAAAAACCTCGCTCACGATTTCGCCTTTGCTGTTCACAAAGAAGCTTGTGGGAATGGCGTTCACGCCGTTCATCATGGCGGCGTTTACGGTTTGTGAGTTGAGGATGTGAAGGTAATCCGCGCCGGTTTCCTCGCGAATTTGCTTGGCAAGTTCGATCTCGTCGGGGGTTTCAGCCGAGGCGTCCGCAAGGACTCCAATAAATTGCACGCCCTTGTCGGCATATTCGTTGGCGAGCTCACCAAGGTCGGGCATTTCGTTGATGCACGGCCCGCAGAACGTGCCCCAAATGTTTACAAACGTAAGTTCCGCGTTTTCAAACACGGTGTTGTCCACCGCGTTGCCGTCGAGGTCGGTACTTGTAAACGCGGCGACCGTTTCCCTTTCTGGTTCGGGCGTAGCTGTTGCGGCGGGCACTTCAGTTGCGGGGGCTTGTGTTGCGGGTGCCTCGGTCGCGGGTGCCTCCGGAGTGGTCGAGGGCGCGCAGCCCAAAAGCGAAGCCGTTAAAAAAACAAGCGCAAGTGCGAAAGCACTATATTTTACAAAACGGGGGTTGAACTTCATCGTTGCCTCCTTCTCTATCGGGTGAAACCTTTTCTCCAAACTGGGCTTTTTGAGTAGTTGCATTAAACCACAAATCTACCTGTTTCTCAAGGTCTAAATTGTAAACAACTGCGGCTGTGTGACCTTATCACAAACAAGCGTCACGGCATATTCTAGGACAACCGCAAATACCCTATAAATAACATACGCTGTTGGAACCGCAAAAAACGTTTGCCGCAACGAAGGCTTTGATGAAGGCCCTTATGAAAAGAAAACCCTCTTTTAAAACTTGGGTCAAAAACCGCCGTGTTCTGCTTCTTATTGCGCTGGCCGCGGCGCTTGCGCTCGCCTCGCTTTTTGCCGCAGTTACGCGGCGGGAGGAGGCGGAAGTTCGCGGCGAATACGCGCCCATCACCAAGGAGGAAATCGCCTATGCCCTCAGCGTGGATCCGCCAAAGGACGCTTCGCGGCGCGCGCTTGTGGAGGCCGCGGTTTCGCTTGTGGACATGGTGCATTACTTCTGGGGCGGAAAGAGCACCGCTGTGGGGCGTGACGCGCAATGGGGCGAGATGAAAGAGGTTACAAGCAGCGGCAGCCGCACCACAGGCACAATTCGCCCTTACGGGCTTGACTGCTCGGGCTTTGTGCTGTGGTGTTTCGTGCAGCTCGGCTACGACGCCGAGGAAGCCGAAGTGCTTGTGGGCCTTGGCACATGGATGCAGTGGGAGCGAAGCTACGACATCGAATGGAGCGAGCTTGCGCCCGGCGACCTCGTCTTTGAAAACCGCTATCCAGGCTCGAGCAGCAACCATGTGGGCATCTGCATCGGCTACAACGAGGCCGGGCAGCCCGTTTTTGCGCATTGCTCCTCCAAGTTCGACAATGTGGTGGNNGTGGTAACGCCCGCGGGTGGCGTGTTCCGCTACGCCAGAAGACCGTTTTTGTTTTACGCGGAGGAAGGCGGGCTTTCACCGTAAAGAAGAAGTGCCTTTTCAGGCACTTTTTTAAGGTTTGTGTTGTTTGCAAATAGGCTTCGTTACTTCTCCGAAAACACCACCGTCAAATCCGGGTGCAGCTGCAAAAGGGAGGCGGGGAGGCGGGGGGTGACGGGGCCGTTGAGCGCGCGGTCGAGCACCGCAAGCTTTTGCTGTCCGTTTGCCACGAGCAGTATTTTTTTTGCCTGCATGATGTGAAGCATGCCCATGGTGAGCGCAAACTCCGGCACGTTGTTGGGGTCGTTGCCAAAAAAGCGGGCGTTTGCCTGCCGCGTGGCATCGCTTAAGCGCACGCGGTGCGTTTTCATCATAAAATGCTCGTCCGGCTCATTGAAGCCGATGTGCCCGTTGGGGCCAATGCCAAGAAGCTGAAGGTCAATGCCGCCGAGGCGGGAAATGAGCGCGTCGTACGCTTCGCACTCAGCCTCATAGTGCCTTGCCATGCCGTTTGGCAGATGCGCGTTTTCGCGCCGGATGTCGATGTGGTCAAAGAAGTTTGCGTTCATGAAGCTCAAATAACTCTGCTCATGCGAAGAGGGAAGAGAGCAGTATTCGTCGAGGTTCACGGTGGAAGCCGACGCAAAGGAAACATCGCCTTTTTTGTGCCATTCGATGAGCTGCTGATATGCGCCGATGGGCGTGGAGCCCGTGGCGAGGCCCAAAACGCTGGTTTCTTTGAGAATCACCTGCGCGGAAATCACGTTTGCCGCCTTGCGGCTCATGTCGCGGTAATCCTTTGCGAGTACGAGTTTCATGTAAGTTCCCTTCCTTCTATGAACACCGTCTTGAGGTTGAACGATTCGTCCGTAAGTAAAAGATCCGCAAGCTTGCCCTGCTCGATGCTGCCGATTTCACCGTCAAGCCCGATGGAGCGCGCTGGCGTAAGCGTTGCGGCGATAAGCGCCTGCTCCTTGGGGATGCCGAACGCCACGCAGTTTTGAAGCGCCGTTAAAACATTGGTGGAGGAACCTGCGATGGTGCCGTCGGCAAGTGTCGCCTTGCCTTGCTTTAACAAACACCGGCTGGCCGCCAAGCTCGTATTCGCCGTCGGGCAGGCCTGCGCTTCGCATGGAATCGCTCACGAGGCATACCCTGTTTGCGCCGTAAAGCGCAAACGATGCGCGAATTACGGCGGGGTGCAAATGAATGCCGTCACAGATAAGCTCCACATACGCGCCCGCGTCAAACGCCGCACCCACAACGCCGGGGCTGCGGTGCAAAAAAGGCTCCATGGCGTTATAAAGGTGCGTTACATGGTTCGCCCCATTGTAAAACGCGCGCATAGCCGTATCGTAATCCGCCGCGGTGTGCGCAAGGGAAACCGCGCATACCTTGGAGGCTTCCTTTATAAATTCCATCGCCCCTTCGGTTTCGGGCGCAACGTCCACAAGGCGGATGCGGCCATTGGCGGCGTTGTTGAGCCGCTCGAACATGGCGTAGTCCGGCGAAAAAATGTTCTTCGCGTCCTGCGCGCCCTTCTTCTTGGGGCTGATGAACGGCCCTTCCATGTTGATGCCCACGCACTTCGCTGCGTCGCCGCCGCCCTTGTACGCGCCCGCCTCGCGCATTACGCCTGTAAGCGTTTCTTCATCATAGGTCATGGAGGTGGCGCAAAACGAGCTAACGCCGCGGCTTGCGTAAAACCGCGCCATTTCCTTTAGGCCGTTTTCCACGGCGTCGCAGGTATCAGCACCCATCGCGCCATGGGTGTGTACGTCCACAAGCCCGGGTACGAGGTAAAGCCCCGTCGCGTCGAGCCCGTCGCCACTTAGCGTGCCGATCTCCTCGATGCGTTTTTCAAACCTTACGTCCGCACGAACGAAGCGGCCGTTCAAAAATACGAATGCGTTTTTGACGAGCATAAAGTTTCCCCCTCCTGTACCGTTGTCGGCAAAACGCCGTGATCGTTATTTGGCGGTTTTTGGCAGGCTTGCCGCCGCGACGGATTGGCCGACGCGGCGCGCCTTTTCATCCGGAAGTTCGACGGTGAGCTTGCCCGTAAGCTCCGGGTAGTCTTTTTCGAGCACTTCTTTTGCCGTGCTTAAAAGAAGCTCGCCGCCCTTGCCGCTCATCACGCGGCCAAGAAGAAGCACATAGGAACATGCATAAAGCGCATGGTAATGCGCGAGCGTGTGAGCTAGGTAACAGCCGATGGTGCGGTACACGCGCGCGGCGCGCTCGTCGCTCGCTTCCATCAGCGCCTGCACAGCCTTAAGCTTTTCGGCGGGGGAGAGGCTTTCTTCAAGCGGTATGCCCGCAAGGGGCGCAAGGCGGTTCACCGCGTCCTGCGAAAAGTACTTTACGCCGCAGCCGCAATCGAGAGACCATTCGTCCTCCGGCGCGTTTTGTTGAAAGTCCACAGGCGCAAACGCAAGCTCGTTGAGCCAGCCCGTTACGTTTCCCTGTTGGTCGATAAAGCCAGCGGCTTCGCTCGTGCCCATGGCAATGCCAAGTACGCCCTTTGCGTTTAAGCCCATGCTGCCCGCAAGCGCGGTCACATCGCCGTCGTTTGCAACAACGAGCGGCACGTCGCCGATTTGCTTCGCCGCGCGCACGTAAATATCCTTGACGTGCTTTTCAAACGCGTCCTCGGGCACCTTCAAAAACAGCGACGCGACCATGGTGCGGTTGTCAACATACACCCCTGCCGACGAAACGCCGATGGCGTCCACGCGCGGCATGTGCGCGGCCGCTGCGCGAAACGCCGTGACGATGCCGTCAAAATGGTACTGCGGGTCGCTTTGCGTTTTGGGGTGCCATACGACCTCCTCGCTGAATACGGTTTCGCCGTCGATCACGGCGGAAACCTTGCGGTCGCTTCCGCCCGCGTCAAACCCGATGCGGCAGCCGTCGAGGTGGCCGCCGAGCGGTTCGGACTGTTCGTTTGCCTTAGGGCGTGCGTCATAAGCGCCGCCGTAAAGAACCTCAAACGGGCGCTCGTACACGCGCTCCATAAACTTTTTGTCAAACGCGCGCGCGCCCTTATCGGAATAAGCTATTTTCACCGCTTCATAAACGGCCTCGTCGCCGTAAACGGTCACACGAAAGCCGCCCTTCATCCAAAGCAGGGTTTTTACGAGCCGCTCCACATAAAACGCGTCGGCCTCCAAAAAAGAAGGCGTGCCGTAAATGCGGCTTTCGTACACCGCAAGCTGATTGCGGGAGCGCTCCACCACAACCGCCATGGGCTTTTTTGCGCCCGCAAGATAGGCGCGGTTGAACCTGATTGCGGGCAAAAAGCCACCGTCAAGTTCCGGCGCTTCAAACGCGGGAATCTTTATGCCGTAAAGCTCCATAAATACCTCGAAAAAAGATGAGAAGCGTTATGGTGTGTATGCAAGCACGCCGTAATAACGCCAAATTTATACAAACCTGTCCACTGATTAGTTTATAAAAAG
>DLFZ01000027.1 GCA_002482435.1 Christensenella sp. UBA7707 | reverse complement strand
TACCTTGCGCAGTACCACGAATACTTCGACGAGTTTCTTTCGGGCTATATTGAAAGCGGGCATTTCGAGGCACTGATGGAGCGCATCGTTTCCCTCATCGGCCCGTACGTTTCGGAGGACGCGACTGCGTTTTATACGTACGACGAATTCGTAAAGGGCGCATCCACGCTTGAAAGCTTCTGCCTGCTTCGCGCTGAGAGTATACGCGGCCAGCTTTCGGGTATCATCTCCTCCACAAGTGAAGCGCAAAGCGCGGATTCCTCAAACCTTGTGGATGCAAGCTCCGTTGCCGTTTCCGACATGGGTGCCATGAGCGGTATGGGCGGCGGGAGAAACTTTAACACGCAAAGTCAAAACGCGGGTACGGCGCAGGGGGAAGCAACAACGCCCGCTTCGTCTGAGGATGCGGCTGCAACGCCCGACGCAAACGCGCAGAGCGGTACGGCACCGCAGCAGTCTTCGAGCGGAACGGACGGAAAAGGCACGGCCTCTCAAACGCCCTCTGTAAGTGATGAAACGGGAGGAAACAGTGCATGGGGCGGAGGACAGATGCCGCCCGGCCAGCAGGGTGGCTCCGCGCCGCAAATGCCCCCCGGCCAGCAGGGTGGAGGCGGGCAGTGGAACACGGGAAACGGCACGTCGGAAACTCTTCCGCAAAGCGGAAATCAAAGTGGCAGCATTGCCAACAACAGCCGCATTCTTTGGCTTGGCGGCTCGGCAGCGCTTCTTGTTGCGGGTCTTCTGCTTGCCGTACGCTACAAGCGCAGACGAAGATAAGCACAAATCAAAAAAGTGCCCTGCGGCACTTTTTTGAGACTTGCAGGAACGTCCTGTGCCTGCGCACGGTCGGCCGTTCCTGATAAGAAACCCTTGCCTAGCAAGGCTTGACGCGAACGACGCACATGTCGCCGCTCGCGAACTTAGCTTCCGGGGGCAGCGGCCCCCGAAGCCCCCAAGGGCTTTGTTAGCCTGCCCGGCGGAATGTTACGTTCCGCCGGCTTGTTATGTGTACGTGTAAATTTACCACGCTTATTTTGCGTCGTTGTCTGTGGAATCCTTTTCCGGCGGCTTGTTAGCCCCTTTTTTCTCTTCCTCGCGGCGCTTGAGATACTGGTTTACCGCCACGCCTACGATGATGCCGATTACGCCGAACAAAAGCGGTGCTGAAGAGGAGGTGCTCACGTTTGCGCCAAGGTACATAAAGGCAAACATGGTGAGTGATACAACAAAAAGGTCGCGCACGCGCCTGCCCGTGCCAAAGCGCGGCGGCGTTTTTACCTCAAGCTTTTTGACCGGCGCACGAAGCTGACAGGGCTCGTCGCTCCCGAAAGCGGTATACACTTCCACCTCCGCCGTGCCGAGATGACCGTAGCCGGAGCGGAAAAACCAGTTTTCATAAATTTCCGCCCAGCGCTCGCGCACCGCGTCGGGCGTGGAGTGTTCGCATTGAAAGTGCGCATAAAGCCCGCCCGGTATGTCGAGCGCCTCCATACCTTCAAGCGGCTCCTCATCCGTTTCCACGCACACAAAAAAGTCGTAGCCGTCCTTGAGAAAATTGGTGCTCACGCCGAGGATCGGCGCGCCGCTGCCAAATTCGGCGAGGGAAGCAAGTCGACCGTCGTTTTCGAGTTCCTTCCAAAACGCGGTCGCCACCGCCTGCCGCTCACTGAGCTTGCCGCGGATGGCGCGTTTGTAGCCCACCGTGCGGATGGGCGGCCTGTCGCTTAGGGTGTAGGCGATGTTGTTATGAAGCTGCTCCAAAGCGGTTCTCCTTATCAAGTCTTATTCATGCTTAAGCATAGCGTGCCAATCCGAACCAGCGAATACAGCATAGTATGGCCGGTTTGACAGTGCCGTCGGTTGAAACAGCGCTGCTATGCTTTATTATAGCACAGCAAAAGTGTGTGCGCGAAGGCCTTTTGCCGCGTTTGTTGAAATGGGCAGGGGGCTGTGATAAGCTTAGCGGAGCATCGTTTTATGTTTCAGAAAGAAGGGCTTTTATGAAGGGCGCACTGTTCTACGAGGGCTTTGAGGCGGAGCGCAACAAGCACTACATCGACCTTTACTTCAAGAGCTGTCAAAAGCGGGGCATTGGGCTTTCGCTGTACCTTTTGGAGCGGCTTTCCTTCGGTGTAGAAGGCGGCGAGCCGTTTCTTTTTTATGAGGGAAAACCCCTTGCACTTCCTGATTTTTCGGTGATGCGCCTACGCGAGCCGCTTTTGTCGCGCCAGCTTGAAAAAATGGGTGTAAAAACGTTCAACACAAGCGCCGTATGCGAGCTTACAAACGATAAGCGCCGCACCTACCAGTTTGCCCAAGAAATCGGCCTTCCCATGATGGACAGCTGGTTTTTAACGCGCGGCAAAACAGAGCTTTCCTTTCCCTATCCGGTGGTCGTCAAAAGCGCGGGCGGCTTCGGCGGGCACGAGGTGCGGCTTGCAAACAACAAAGGTGAGCTCGATGCGGCTTTAAAGGCGTTTTCGCCGGATTGCGCCGTGGTGCAGCGCCTCGCCTCGGATGCGGGCAA
Source organism: Christensenella sp. UBA7707 (assembly GCA_002482435.1). Taxonomy (GTDB): domain Bacteria; phylum Bacillota; class Clostridia; order Christensenellales; family CAG-138; genus UBA7707. The sequence continues at coordinate 1,531 of DLFZ01000027.1, read as the reverse complement.
GGATCTTCGCGTATACGTGGTGGGCAACAAAATCGCCTGCGCCATGCTCCGCACCTCAAATGGCGATTTTCGAAGCAACTACGGGCTTGGCGGAAGCGCCGCACCCTATGCGCTAAACGCCAGGGAAACAAGCATGGTAAACCGCGTGCTCGAACATGTGGACCTTGGCCTTGCGGGCATTGACTTTGTGTTTCACAACGGCGAGGCCGTGTTTAACGAGATCGAGGATGTCGTTGGCACAAGAATGCTTTATACTTACACAAACATCGACATTGTGGAAATGTACCTTGACCATATCGTTTCTGCGTGCGGCGGCGCGGCCATGTGAAAAGGCTGTGATTTTTCGGCTTCGTTGCATGACAACCGTTTCACAATGTTGTACAATACGGCCATGAAGCGGATTTTTTTAAAAAAGCCCTCGTGGAAGATCATTTTGGGCGTCATCCTGTTTGCTTCGTTGCTGTTTTCGGTTGTACATGTGGCGGTAAGGCTGGCGCAGGTGCCTGTTTATGCGCCTGCGGGTGAGCAGGCGCAGGTCAAGGCGGACTATATGCTCAGCCTCGTGCAGTGCTGCCTTGGGCTTTTGGTGATGTTCGTTCCCTCGTTTGTGGAAAAGCGGTTTTCCGTGAACATCCCAAACTACATGTATGTGCTCTACTATATTTTCCTTTACTGCGCGGTGTACCTCGGAGAGGTACAGCGTTTTTACTTCCTCATACCAAACTGGGATGCCTATCTTCATACCTTCAGCGGCGCCATGCTCGGGGCGCTTGGGTTTTCCATCGCCAGCATGATGAACGAGGAAAAGCGTATTCCCGTGCGGCTTAGCCCGGGCTTTGTGGCGTTGTTCGCATTTTGCTTCGCGCTTGCAAGCGGTGCTGTTTGGGAAATTTATGAGTATACCGTGGATTCGATTTTGAAGCTCAACATGCAAAAGTACATGACAGAAAGCGGAAGCATTCTTTCAGGCCGCGCTGCGCTTGCGGATACGATGGGCGATTTGATCGTAGACGCGGCGGGTGCGCTTGTGCTGAGCCTCGCGGGTTACCTGTCGCTGAAGTTCAAAAAGCAAAAGCCGAAGGGCGTGGTGTAAACGCACCCAAACATGAGGCGGCGGATCAAAAGAAAACAACGGTTTGACCGAAAGGCCAAACCGTTTGTTGTTAATAATCCCCTAGGATTGTCAAGGAACCGTGGTTCCTTGACTATAATCCGGCTTCGGCGGCATGCACGCCGAAACGGATGAAAGCCGTAGGCTTTCGCACTTCTTGCGCTTTGGCGGCCGCATGAGAAGCATGTAGCCAAAGCGTGCAAACATCAAAGAAGCGGCGCACGCCGCTTCTTTGATATGCTATAGCCTGTTCCCAAGCAGCAAAAACGAAAGTGTGAAGAACACGAAAACGGAGCAGCAGTCGCTGAGCGTATTCAAAAGCGGCGCTGCCATAACGGCCGGGTCAAATTTTAAAAGCTTTGCGACCATGGGCAAAACGCTGCCGAGCATTTTTGCCACCGTGATGATGACGATGAGCGT
>DLFZ01000006.1 GCA_002482435.1 Christensenella sp. UBA7707 | reverse complement strand
AAAAAGCGTGGGGTCGAACAGGAGCTACTGTATGCGCTTCTTTTGATGCTGTTTGGGTATGTTTTGCTGCACGACCTTTTGGGTGGCACGCTTTTTGTTCATTCCGAGTGGGACAGCTATACCCTGCAGGCGCTTGCCTGGCGCGAGGGTAAAGTAGGCCTTGGGCAAAACTACCCATGGCTTGAACTTGCTACCTACAACGGGAACTATTTTGTTTCGTTCCCGCCGCTTCCATCGGTTGTCATGCTGCCGCTCACCTTTTTGTTTGGCGAAAACACACCCAACAACCTCGTAATGGTCGCTTACGCCATGCTCACCGTGACGCTTGCCTACAAGGCGCTTCGTTTCAATGGAACCACGCCTTCTACCGCGGCCTTCCTCGCGCTTTTTTATGTGTGGGGCAGCAATATGCTTTGGATGAGCACCAACGGCGGCGTGTGGTTTCAGGCGCAGGCGCTCAACATGCTTCTTCTTACATGGATGGTACTTGCAGCACTTGAAAACCGGCGTGTGCTCGCGTATGCCCTTGTTGCGCTCGCTGTGGGGTGCAGGCCGTTTTCCGCAGTTTGCTTTTTGCCGCTGTTCGTATGGTTTTACAAGCTCGATCGTGAAAATGAGGGGAAGGGCTTTTTTAAAACGGCGCTTTTACAGGCGCGCTGCCTCGTTTTTCCGGTGCTCATCGCGGGGGCGTATATGTGGTACAATTACGCCCGCTTCCAAAACCCGTTTGAGTTCGGGCACAACTATTTGCCGGAGTTTTTGGAATCCCCCGAAGGGCAGTTTTCCTTTTCTTATGTGCCGGAAAACCTTTTTAATCTGTTCGTGCGGCCCGTAACGGTGGATTTAAACTTCAGGCTCAAGTTCGCTTATTTCAACGGCTTCATGTTCTACATCGCAAACCCGCTTTTTCTTCTGCTTTTCATCCGTGTTGCAAAGGATGCGTTCAAAAAACGCGTTAACGCAGGTTCGCTTTCGCTTCTTTTTGCGATGGCGCTTAACATCCTTCTTTTGTGTATGCACAAAACCATGGGTGGCTGGCAGTTTGGGGCACGCTATACGGTGGACATGCTCCCGCTGGCGCTTTTCTACTTTTTGCGTTCGGGCGCGTGGGAATCCAAGCGCTACGAAAAATTCATCGCCCTTTTGGGCATCTTATTCAACGCCTATGGGGCGCTGGCGATCACTTTTCTTTATCAATAAAACCAAAGGAGAAAACAAATGGTTATCATCGAAATGGAAAACGGCGCGAAAATCAAGCTGGAACTCGATAGGAGCGCCGCCCCCAACACCGTCAACAACTTCCTCTCCCTCGCGAAAAAGGGCTTTTACGACGGGCTTATCTTCCACCGCGTTATCCCCGGCTTTATGATTCAGGGCGGCTGCCCCGACGGCACGGGCATGGCTGGCCCGGGCTACTGCATCAAGGGCGAGTTCAAGGCAAACGGCGTAAACAACCCCATCGTGCACAAGCGCGGCGTTATTTCCATGGCGCGCGCCATGCCCAAGGATTCGGCCGGTTCGCAGTTTTTCATCATGCACAAGGATGCGCCGCACCTTGATGGGCAATACGCGGCGTTTGGGCGTGTGACGGAGGGCATCGAAACGGTGGACGAAATCGCCTCCGTGCCTACGGATCATGCCGACCGCCCGAAGGTTGCCATGCGCATCAAGTCCGTTACGCTCGAGAACGAGCCGGAATTTGAGGAGCCGATCAAGGCGTGAAAAAGCTTACGGTACATACCGCCACCCCCTACGAAGTGCTCGTGGGAGGCGGCGTTTCCAAGGAGGCGGGCGCACGCGTAAAGGCGCTGTTTCCCTCCGCGCGTGTGTTTGTTGCAGCGGATGAAAACGTGTTTGCGCTGCATGGACAGTCCCTTCTTTCTTCGCTTGAACGTGCAGGCGTAGAGGCGCACTTTTACGCGCTCCCTGCGGGCGAGGCACACAAAAACCATGAAACCCTGCTTGCCCTGTACGGTGAAATGACGCAAATAGGCCTTTGCCGCACGGATGTCGTCCTTGCATTTGGCGGCGGCGTAACGGGGGATGTGGCGGGCTTTGCCGCAGCCACCTACATGCGCGGCGTGCCGTGCGTCATGCTACCGACCACCCTTCTTTCTATGGCGGATAGCTCCATCGGGGGAAAAACGGCCGTCAATTTGCCAAACGGCAAAAATCTTGTGGGCGCTTTTTCTCAGCCGCGCCTTGTGCTGTGCGATACGGACTTTTTATCGACCCTTCCGCCGCGCGAGCGCCGCTCGGGTCTTGCCGAAGTTGTAAAATGCGCCGCCATCGGCAACGAGACTGCTTTTTCACGGCTCGAAAGCGGCACCTTAAGCGACGAGGAAGCGGTCTTTATGGCGCTCGAGGTAAAGCGTACGCTTGTGGAATGCGACGAGCGCGACATGGGGCAAAGGCGGCTTTTGAACTTCGGGCATACCTTAGGGCACGCTGTTGAAAGCGCGTCGGGCTATTCGCTGCTCCATGGGGAGGCGGTTTCCATCGGCATGGCCGCCATGGCGACGGTGGGCGAACAGCTTGGTGTTACCGAGGCGGGCGTCGCGAAACGCCTTACAGAGCTTTTAAAAAAGCTTGACTTACCGATCGTTTACGGCGGTGAAAAAGAAGCGGTTTATCAAAACCTTGTGTACGACAAAAAGGGCGAAGGTGCGTATGTGGACGCGGTGCTTCTTACAAGAATCGGTGCCGCTGTAAGGCATAGGCTTTCGCGCGAGGAGCTTCGCCTATGAGTGAGCCGCGCATCATTTATAACAGGCCCCTATTCGGGGAAACGGAGGCGGTTCCGTCGAAGAGCGTTTCGCATAGGGCGCTTATCTGCGCGTTTTTGGCACGCGGCGCGAGTACCGTAAAAAACCTGTGTGAATGCGACGATGTCAACGCTACGCGCCGCTGCCTTGCCGCGCTTGATAGCGGTGAAGTGTTGGACGCGGGGGAATCCGCAACTACCATGCGGCTTTTAATCCCCCTTTCTTTGCTTTACGGCGGGGGACGTTTTTTGATGGCGGGTTCACTCGTGAAGCGCCCCATCGAGCCGTATTCCGAGTCGCTTGACGCAAAGCTTTATCGAAATGGCAATGAAATCATCGTCACGGGCAGCCTTGAGCCGAGCGAATACCGAATCCGCGGCGACGTGAGTTCGCAGTTCATCTCCGGCCTTCTTTTCGCGCTGCCGCTACTCAACGGCAACAGCATGCTGCATGTAACAGGCCTCTTACAATCCCGCCCGTATGTGCAGCTGACGCGCTATGTCATGGAACGATTCGGCGTTACCGTAAAGGCCTTTGGCGACGGGTTTCTCATTCCGGGAAACCAACGCTATCAGCCGGCGGAGTTTACCGTAGAGGGGGATTGGACATATGCCGCCAACTTCCTTGCTGCCAACAGGCTTGGCGGCAATGTGACAATCGGCGGGTTGAACATGGAATCCCTTCAGGGTGACAGAGAGGTCTTGCAGGCGTTTGACCAGCATGTGGTGGATGTGAGCGATATGCCAGACGTGTTTCCTGCGCTTGCCACGGCAGCCTGCGGTAAAAAAGGGGATACCCTTCTTACGGGCGGGCACCGTCTGCGTTACAAGGAAAGCGATCGCCTCGCCGTAATGGCAAAGGAGCTCAGTGCGCTCGGCGCGGATGTAGAAGAAAAAGGCGACAGCCTTCTTGTGCGTGGCACGGGGCGGCTTAAAGGCGGCAGATGCTATGCGCACAACGACCACCGAATCGCCATGGCACTTTCCATCGCTGCAGCCATCTGCGATCATCCCGTGGAGCTTTACGGCGGCGAAGCTGTAAAAAAGAGCGCGCCGAACTTTTTTGAAACGCTCAAAACCTTAGGCGGAACAGATTGATTGGGGGAAACCTCTTATGAACACATGGGGAAACCGCATCAAGCTTACGGTTTTCGGTACGTCGCACGGCGCAGCCGTGGGCGTGGCACTCGACGGGCTTCGCGCGGGTCTTAAGCTTGACATGGTGCTTGTAGAAAAAGATCTTCTTCGCCGCGCGCCGCGCGCGGACGGCATGAGCACGCCACGGCAGGAGAGCGACCGCTATGAGATCCTATCCGGCGTGTACAACGGCTTTACGGACGGCACGCCAATTGTTGCGCTGTTTCGTAATACCGACGCGCGCGCGGATGATTACGCACAGGCACGCCTTGCGCGCCCTTCCCATGCGGATTATGCCGCGCACGTCAAATACGGCGGCTTCGCCGATTTGCGCGGCGGGGGCATGTTCTCGGGGCGGATGACGCTCCCTTTGGTGTTTGCGGGCGCGGTAGCGCGGCAATACCTTGCGGAAAAAGGCGTTTTTGTGGGCGCACATGTGCTTGAAATCGGCGGCATTTTAGACAAACGGTACGACCCCGCATCTGTAGATAAAACGTGCCTCAACGCGCTCGATCCGTTTTTTTCGCTGCTTGACCCAAGCCGCCGCGCACTGATGGAGCACGCGCTTCTTAACGCGCGAAAAGAGGGCGACAGCTTAGGCGCCATGGCAGAATGTGCCGCGGTGGGGCTTAAAACAGGCCTCGGTGAACCGTTCTTTTCCTCGCTTGAAAGTTTGATTGCGTCGCTTCTGTTTTCGGTTCCGGGCGTAAAGGCCGTGGAGTTTGGCGCAGGAGCGGGCTTTGCAGCCATGAAGGGAAGCGAGGCAAACGACGGATTTTGCGTTGAAAACGGTTGTATAAAAACCACGACCAACCATAGCGGCGGTATAAACGGCGGCATGGCAAACGGTATGCCGCTTGTTGTGCGTACGGCGTTTCGGCCCATCCCAACCATCGCAAGAGAACAGCAAAGCATAGACCTAAACACACGCACCCCCGAAACCCTTTGTTCTAAGGGCAGGCACGACGCCTGTATTTTGCCAAGAGGGCTTGCTGCCGTGGAGGCCGCGGTATGTCTTGCGCTCTTGGACGCATACGGAGGCATGTGATGGAAGAAGAGCTTTTTTGCTTACCGGAGATCCGGCACGAAATTGAAGAAACCGACCGCGCCGTGCTGGCGCTTGTGGAAAAGCGTATGGAACTCGTACGCAAAATGGGAACGATAAAGCGCGAGAAGGGGCTTCCGATTTACGATCCCGCACGCGAGCGCGAACTGTTTGAAATGTATGCGCAATGCGTCAAAAACCCCGAAAACCTCGATTATGCGCAGGCGATGATGCTTTCCTTGCTGCGTGCCTCCAAGCGGGAGCAGCGGCGGGGTCTTAACGTGTATTTTGTGGGTATGCCAGGCTCCGGTAAGTCGAAGCTCGCCATGAAGGTTTCCCGGCTTGTGGGGAAAGGCCATTTGGACACCGACGAAATGGTGAAAGCTGAGACGGGCGTGAGCATTGCAGAGATCTTCTTTTCGCGCGGCGAGGCGGAGTTTAGACGCTTGGAGGCCGTTATGGTGAAACGCGCGGCGGTGCAGGGTTACAGCGTTGTGGCGACGGGAGGCGGTATTCTAACGCACCCCGGCAACCTCCAGATAATGAAGGGCAGCGGGCGCATTGTATATCTCGACAAAACGCTTGAGGAGCTATGCAAGCAGGACACCTCAGGCAGGCCGCTTCTTGCGCGCGGCCGGGCGGACATTGAGCGGCTTTATTACGAGCGCCGCGAGGCATACCTGAGCGCTGCGGATTTTAAGGTGGACCCCGATACGCCGGACGCACTCCAAATGCTGATCGACTATTGCGGCGAATAACGCCATAGAATGGAATAAAAAGCCCCATTCCGGCAACAATCCGTTGCATGGGAGAGGGCTTGTTTTTCATCGAGAATGCGCTGGGCGCGCTGCTTCGAAGGCGACCCAATCGGGTGCTTTCTTATGGAACCGATCTAAACTATGGAGCCTTTGCGGCGGCGAACACGCCCGGACTTGCGGAGCTGGATGCGCAGAAAAATGCGGCATTCGGCTTTTCACCGCGCTTTTATGTGGCACTCGATGAAAAAGGGAAAAACTCGCAATGGCTTTCCCGTACCGTTTCGTCGCTTGAAGCGCAGTCATATAAAAATTTCTCGTTTGGGGAACGCCCCTGGACGGCCTCGTTCGATTATCTTCTTTACATTTCCGAGGGAGATGTGCTCGCGCCGGACGCGCTTTATTGCTTTGCGCGTGCCATCGAGCAAAACCCCGAAGCCGATCTTTTGTATGCCGATGAAGACGTTATGGGAGAAAGCGGTGAGCGGCACGCGCCGCACTTCAAGGCGGATTTTAATGAATTCACACTTCTAAGTTACAACTGCATCGGCCGCCCGCTTGTGGCGAGCCGCGCGGTGTTCGAACTTTGCGGTGAGCAGCTTTCAAGTAGCGCGGGCGACGAGTATGAATATGCGCTGCGTTGTGTCTCGCGAAGTGAAACGATTCTCCACCTTCCGCGCGTTTTGTACGCACGCCGCGTTCACGCGGGCGATATTGGTTCTGCGAAAGGACGCGCGGCGATCGACGCATATCTTGCTCAAAAGCGCTTACATGGTTGCGCGGCGGACGGGCTTTACGAAAACAGCTTTCGTACCGCCGTTGTGCCGCGAAAAAGCCCAAGAGTGAGCATTGTGGTAACAGCGGACGGCGAGCTTTCGCCGCTTCGAAGGCTTCTTGAAAGCATAGAGGAAAATACCATCTACGATGATTATCGCATTGTTGTGGCGGCACGCAAGAAAAGTGAACCGCGCTTTGAAATGTATTTGAGCCTGCTTCAAAAAAACGGCGCGGCAAAGGTCGTAAACTGCGAGGGGCTGAATTACGCGAAGGCCTGCGAAGCCGCCGCACGGGCGGCATCTTGCGACGCGCTCGTGTTTTTGAACATGCGCGCACAAATCGTATCACCAGTTTGGCTCGACGCGCTTTTGGAACAGCTTTACCGTTTCGGCGTTGGCGCGGTGGGCGGCAAGCTTGTGGATGAAAATGGCCGCATCGCGCACGCGGGGCTTGTTCTTGGGCTTTGCGGCCTTGCGCAAAGCCCCTTTTACGGCAGCGAGGACAATACGGACGATCTTTTAAAAAACCGCTTCATCAACGCCATACGAGGTGTGAGCGCATTGAGCGGAAGCCTGCTGGCGGTAACGAAAGAGGTGTTTTTTANNACGAGAGAGGTGTTTTTTAACACAGGCGGTTTCGACGAAGGGTATGGCAGCGAACACATGCCGGTGCTGTTTTGCCAAAAACTTGTAAGAAATGGCCTTTCCTGCGTGTATACGCCCTTTTGCCAGGTAAGGGTTTGCGCGGGTTGGAACGATGCGTCGGATGAAACGCCGACAAGCCGCTTCATGGCCTTTGCCGCCCTTAAAGATGCGATTCGGAAGGAAGACCCATATTACAGCAAAAACTACAGCCGGACAAATGTGCTTCCTTCGGTTCGCATACCGGAGGAATGACGAATGCAAACCGTACTGTTTTTGGCGAAGATGTAAACATATGGTCAAAAAGTGTCGGTGCCGCTTGTCCAAAAGATAACGAAAAGCTACAATGAGGGGTAGAATGGAACCTTTCGGGAAGGGGGACAAGGATTGAACATCGGGGAGTTTTCGGATTCATTTTTGCCGATCGTGGACGGCGTCGGACGCGTCGTCTACAACTATGCCGTAAAGCTTTGCGAAAAAGGGCACGATTGTTATGTGATCACGCCCGCGAACGATACCGGCTACCGCGGCAAATTCCCGTTTGAAATTGTGGACTTTGCGGGCGTTCCCGTGCCGGGCTCACCGCAGTACCGGGCGGGCATCGCCATGCTCGACAGGCACTATTATGAGCGCCTGCGCTCGATTCCTCTGGACATCGTGCATGCGCACGATCCTTTTACCGCCGGTCAGGAAGCGCTTCGTATCGCTATGAAGCGCGATATCCCGCTTGTTGGTACCTTCCACTCCAAATATTATGACGATTTTTACAAGGTAACAGGGAAGGTGCTCGCCACCATCGGCGTGCGCTACGTGGTGGAATTTTACGAGCGCTGCGATGAGGTTTGGGCGGTAAGCCAATCCTCTGCGGACGTTTTGCACGACTACGGTTACAAGGGCAAGGTGCATGTAATGCCAAACGGCACCGAGATTCGGCCGCGGCGTAAAGAAGACCTTGCCCTCGCCAATGCGCGCTTTTCGCTTGACGACGATAAGCCTGTGCTTCTTTTTGTAGGACAGATCAATTGGAAAAAGAATATCCTGCGCATCCTGGAGGCAGCAGAGCTTCTCAAGGCGCGCGGTGAACGCTTTTGGCTTGTGCTTGCGGGACAGGGGCCGGATGAGGACGATATTCGTGCCAAGGTAAAAGAGCTCGGGCTTATGGATACGGCTGTATTCACCGGTCACCTTCAGGACGCGGCGCTTTTGGATGGGCTTTACCAGCGCGCATCGCTTTTTGTGTTCCCTTCCATCTACGACAATGCGCCCATGGTGCTGCGCGAAGCGGCAGCAATGGGTACGCCTGCCGTTTTAACGCGTGGCAGTTGCGCCGCGGAGGCGGTACACGACGGGGAAAACGGCCTTCTTGCCGACGACACCTCACAAGATCTTGCCGACGTTCTTCAAAAAAGCTTACGTGATACGGTTCGCCTGAAAGCGCTTGGCGAGCGGGCGAAAACGACCATCGCCGTACCGTGGGATGGCATCATCGACATGGCGCTTGAGCGCTATGAGGCGCTCATCGAATCCTCCGAGCATGACGATATGCGAAAGCGCCATGCGCTGATTCGCGCGATGCTGCCCGACAGGTAATTTCTAACAAATGAGAACTTTTAAACCGCCATTGGGCGGTTTTTCATTTTTAGAAAAAAGAGGTACTATGTGGTATAATCATCCTATGCCGCAAGGCGGGGAAGGAAGTGTCAATATGCTTCTTCATGCGTTCAACGACGCGCCGGATAAACCGGTAATCTTGCTTCTTCACGGAGGCGGGCTCTCGTGGTGGTCGGTACAGGGGGTGGCATCGTATATGACGGATGAATTCCGTGTGATTGCGCCCATCATCGACGGCCATGGCGAAAGTGCCGACGAGACCTTTGAAACCATTGAAGTTTGCGCAAGCAAACTCATACGGCTAGTTGATGAGCGGTTTGGCGGCAAGGTTTACGCATTGTGCGGGCTTTCGCTTGGCGCGCAGATTGCCGTAGAAGTTTTGTCGCAGCGCCCGGACATTGCGCGGTATGCGGTCATTGAAAGCGCGCTTGTCGTGCGTATGCCGCTTCTTGGCGCATTGGTCGCACCAACGTACCATATGATGTATGGGCTTATCAAAAAGCGCTGGTTCTCAAATTTTCAAGCGCGCGCACTCAAACTTCCAGAAGAGCTCTTTGAACCGTATTGGCTTGATACTGCGCGCATGAAAAAGCAAAGCTTGATTAACCTTGGCAGGAGCAATGCTGATTACCCCTTAAAGCCGCAAATCGCTGCTGTAACGGCAAAAACGCTGGTGCTTGCCGGGGAAAAAGAGCCCGGATGCATGCGGCGATCCGCGCAACTTTTACACGCGGCGATCCCCAAGAGCAAGCTTATGATCATGAAAGACGTGGGGCATGGCGAGTTGAGCCTTTGCTGCCCGAGCAGATATGTAGAACTTTTGCACGAAGTGTTTCTTGAAGAAACAACCAACTTATGATGAAGAAGCGCGGCAGACACAAAACTCTGCAGCGCGTTCTTTTTGTTGCATCTATAGAAGTGTTTCGTTAAAATAGAGCGGTATGTTTTTGATAACAGCGCCCAACTTTTTCCGTACGGAGAAATGTACATGAGAAAAGCCCTTTTGCTGGCGGTGGCCGCCTTGCTTCTTCTTTTTCCCACAAACACCTTAGCGCAGCAAAGTGCTGCCGAAGCCGCTCTTCAAACCGAAAGATGCGTTCGCTATGCCGCCGAACACCCCGAGCTTACTCTGCTTGAAGTGCGTATTGCGATCAAGTTAAAGCTTGATGAGGAAAGCTATACCAACGTGGTTACCTCTGCTCGCCCCGGCGCGCTCGGCGTGCTTGTAGGCAAACATTATGCACTGCCTCTTACTTATGTGCCCGCGCAGCTTGTTGCGGTGGAGGAAGCCTACGCCATGCGCGGCGTGCGCTTGCGGGCGGATTGTTGTGAGGCGTTTCTTGCTATGGTACACGATATGGAATTGGAAGGGCTTTCGCTCTACATCAAATCGGGCTACCGCATGAACGTGGAAAATGAAAACCCAAGCGACATGTGGAACGCATGGCCGGGCCATTCCGAACACCAAACGGGTTGTGCGTTCGACCTACGCTTGAAAACCAAAACCCATACGCTTCTTCGCGAGTACAAATACGAAACCACAGCCGAGTACGCGTGGCTTTGCGAAAACGCACACAAATATGGTTTTATTCTGAGCTATCCGGAAGGGAAAACGGAAATCACGGGTTTTGAATTCGAACCATGGCATTGGCGTTATGTGGGCGTAAGGATCGCGACGGATATGCGTGAAAAGGGATTCGCCACATTTCCGGAATACTGGGCGCTTTACCTGATGCCGCTTGAAACGCGGCCGTGCCTTGATGTACAAGCTGCCAGCAAGGACATTTGCCTGTTTCCACACGTCTGCCTTGCCTACGAAGCCTAACGGAGCGCTTTTTCGATTGAAAAACCACCCCTGCAAAGGGTGGCTTTTTTGTTGCAACGCTGTTCAACTGCAGCATTTTATGTGTTATCGCGCTTCTTGCTTCAGCGCTTTTACAAGAAGCATCATGGGGCGGCGCATTTCATTTTCCATAGCCGGATCCTGCATCATCTCGGTGTCCGGCATGGCTTCTTCCACAATCTCCAGCAGAAAACCGGAGCGGGTAAGCCCCATCAAAATCTGCGTGAGCGTGTGGTGCTGTTTGATAACGGTTTGTTCAAGAAAATGTGTCGTTCGTTCGCCTGGGTAAAAATAGTTGTCGAGAGGCCAGTGCAAGGGTTTGCCGTCCGAATCGTAAACCCAATCCTGCCCGATGCCTGCCGTGAAAACCGGATGCTCCATGTTGAGAACAAAAACGCCACCGGGTTTTAGCGTGGCATAGACTTTGCGGAAAATCGCTTGGATGTCTTCCATGTAATGAAGCACGAGGTTGGAAACCACGCAGTCGTAGGCGGTGGCTGGGTAATCGTAGCTGTTGAGGTCACATAAGCGATAGGTGATTTTCGGGTCGAGGTTTTTCTCTA
>DLFZ01000064.1 GCA_002482435.1 Christensenella sp. UBA7707 | reverse complement strand
GCGGTTTCGCGCGCGGGAAGGGATAAGGGCAGGCGCTTTGCGGTGATTGGCATCGCGGACGAAAGCTGCGTGTACGTGGCAGACGGTAAAACGCACCGGCTCGAGAAGCCGAAAAAGAAGAAGCTCAAACACCTTTCCATGGAAAAAACGCGCATACCGCTTGACGAAACGCTTTTGAAGGGCGACAGGGGCGCGGCGGATGCATTCATCCGAAAAGCGCTCGCGGCGCTTGCAACGAACCAATGCGATTGTAATGAGGAGGGGTAGCTTGTCTAAAACAGACGTCATCGAGGTTGAAGGCGTTGTGACCGACTCGTTCCCGAACGCNNATGTTCGAGGTACAGTTGGAGAACGGGCATAAAATTCTTGCGCATATTTCCGGCAAGCTGCGCATGAACTTCATACGTATTTTGCCGGGCGACAAGGTGACAGTGGAACTGTCCCCCTATGATTTACAGCGCGGCCGCATCACCTGGCGCGCGAAGAACTAAAACAGGAGGAAACTTGAAATGAAAGTGAAACCCTCGGTCAAAGCCATTTGCGAAAAGTGCAAAATCATCAGGCGCAANNTGCGAGAACCCCAAGCACAAGCAAAAGCAGGGCTAAGATGCGCTTGAGAAGTGGGAATATGACCAGTGGCGACAGATTTTTTCGCCAGACAAGGCAAATTTCCGCAGGAATACCGCTAAGTATTTCAAGGAAATGAAACGCAGTATGGCGGGAAAAGATCCGCCAATGGGCGTGTTACCATTTTCAAACGCAGCTTACCCCCCTTGCCTTTTGTCGGCAAAAACTTGCCGGTGCGGCTGCCGCTAGGGTATTGACCCGCGCGGAATCCGGTAAGCTAACATAGAATTGATAGAAATCATTACGGAGGTGTACACACGATATGGCACGTATTTCCGGCGTTGACTTGCCCAGAGAAAAGCGCGTTGAGATTGGCCTTACATACATTTATGGCGTAGGCCGCAAAACCGCGAACGACATTCTCGCCGCAACCGGAATTTCGCCCGACACCCGCGTTAGGGATCTGAGCGAGGTCGAGGTGAACAAACTCAGGGAGTACATCGACCACAACCTTAAGGTTGAGGGCGATTTGAGGCGTGAGGTTTCCTTGAACATCAAGCGCCTGATCGAAATCGGCTGCTACCGCGGCGTCCGTCACCGCAAGGGCCTGCCCGTCCGCGGCCAGAGCACCAAGCAGAACGCCCGCACGCGCAAGGGTCCCAAGCGCACCGTCGGCGGCAGGAAGAAGTAAGGAGGGAGCGTAACAATGGCAAAAGCAGCTGCATCCACCGGCAAGGTGAAGAAAACCGCAACGCGCAAACGCCGCGAGAAAAAGAACATCGAGCGTGGCGCCGCGCACATTCGTTCCTCCTTCAACAACACCATGGTGACCATTACCGACGTGCAGGGCAACGCGCTTGCGTGGTCCTCCGCAGGCGGTCTCGGCTTCCGCGGTTCCAGGAAGAGCACGCCCTTCGCGGCGCAGATGGCTGCCGAAACGGCCGCCAAAGCCGCCATGGAGCATGGTCTTCGCACCGTTGAAGTGTACGTAAAGGGTCCCGGTTCCGGACGTGAAGCCGCCATCCGCGCGCTGCAGTCCGCCGGCCTCGAGGTCAACATGATCAAGGACGTGACGCCCATCCCGCACAACGGCTGCCGTCCGCCCAAGCGCAGAAGAGTTTAAGGAGGCACGAGAATGGCCAGATATACCGATTCCGTTTGCAGGCAGTGCCGCCGCGAGGGCATGAAACTGTTCCTCAAGGGCGACCGTTGCTATAGCGCGAAATGCGCCGTTACCAAGCGCCATACCCCTCCGGGACAGCATGGCCAGGCGAGGGCGAAGAAGATGTCCGAGTACGGCATCCAGCTTCGTGAAAAGCAAAAATGCCGCCGCACCTACGGTGTATTGGAATCCCAGTTTAGGAAATACTATACAATGGCAACCAATATGCGTGGCGTAACCGGCGAAAACATGCTTGGGCTTTTGGAGCGCAGGCTTGATAACGTCATCTACCGTCTCAACCTTGCGGGCAGCCGTCCTCAGGCGCGCCAGCTCGTAGTGCACGGCCACTTCCGCGTGGACGGCAAGAAGGTGGATATCCCGTCGTATTTGGTGAAGCCCGGTCAGATCATCACGGTGCGCGAGCGCAGCCGCGATATGGACTACCTCAAGGAACTGCGCGAGCAGGGTGCCGCCAAGCCCATCCCCAAGTGGCTCGATCTTGATGCCGCGAACCTGACGGGTAAGGTAGTAGCGCTGCCGCAGCGCGACGACATCGACCTTACCATTGAGGAGCACCTCATCATCGAGTTCTACTCCAGGTAATGCGATACGTTCGTGCCCTTATCGACTGACCAGAAATCAAGAGAGGGGATATGGATATGATAGAAATCGAAAGACCCAAGATCGAACGCATGGAGATGACGGAGGACTACGGCAAATTTGTGGTGGAACCGCTCGAAAGAGGCTTCGGCATTACTTTGGGCAATTCGCTGCGCCGCGTGCTGCTTTCGTCCCTTCCGGGCGTTGCGGTTTCGTCGGTCAAGATAGATGGCGTCCTGCATGAGTTTTCCACCATTGAGGGCGTGAAGGAAGACGTCACCGAAATTATCCTCAACCTCAAGGAGCTTTGCGTAAAGCTGCACGCTGAGGGCAGCAAGAAGGTCATCATCGACGCCAAGGGCGAATGCGAAATCAAGGCGGGGGACATCATCGGCGACGCGGATGTGGAGATCATCAATCCGGAGCTTCACATCGCAACGCTCGCGGCCAACGCCAAACTTTACATGGAGATCGTTCTGGAGCACGGCCGCGGTTATGTGACCGCGGAGCGCAACAAGAAGCCGGATATGCCCATCGGGCAAATCGCGGTGGACTCCATTTACACGCCCATCCGCAAGGTGAACTTCCGCGTGGAGGATACCCGCGTCGGCCAGATCACCGACTACGACAAGCTTACGCTCGAAGTTTGGACGGACGGCAGCATTAAGCCCGACGAGGCGGTAAGCCTTGCGGCGAAGATCCTCTCCGAACACCTGATGCTCTTCATCAACCTCACGGAGCACGTGCAGGGCGTGGAGATCATGGTGGAAAAGGAAGAGGACAAGAAAGAGAAGATCCTCGAGATGACCATTGAGGAGCTGGATCTTTCCGTGCGTTCGTACAACTGCCTCAAGCGCGCAGGCATCAACACCGTGGAGGAGCTTGTGATGCGCAACGAGGAAGAGATGATGAAGGTCCGCAACCTTGGGCGCAAGTCGCTCGAGGAGGTACAGCAGAAGCTGCTCGCGCTGGGCTTGTCATTGCGTCATAACGAAGACTAATTAGGAGGAAGGAACATGCCAAACCGCAGGCTGAACAAAGCGACGGATCAGCGCGTTGCGATGCTTCGCAACATGACCACCGCTCTTCTTTGGAACGGTAAGATCATCACGACCGAAACGCGCGCCAAAGAAGTCCGCCCCATTGCAGAAAAGCTCATCACCCTTGCCGTGAAAGAGCATAAAAACACCGTAACCGTGGAAAAGGAAACCCGCAACGACAAGCAGCAGGTCGTAAAAGTAACCAAAACCAATGACCTGCCCTCCAAGCTTGCCGCCCGCAGGCAGATCATGTCGTACCTCTATGACATTCCTCTTGCCAAGCAGGACAAGGAATCCAAGTCCGAGTACAAAGAGCGCGAGAAGAAGAACCCCCACCCCGTGGTGGAAAAGCTCTTCACCGAAATCGCGCCCAAGTACGAAGGCCGCAACGGCGGTTACACCCGCATGCTCAAGCTCGGGCCGCGCCGCGGCGACGCCGCCGAAATGGTCGTGCTGGAGCTCGTCTAAGCGTCCTATAAAGTTTATAACAAGAAAAACCGCCATGTTTGCATGACGGTTTTTTTGTTGTATTAATAACGGCTGTTCAGCGAATGTAATTTATAAAGCACCTGCCAGAACTATGGGTATTCGTAGTCTTTTACATGCTCAAAACTTTCCTGCTTTACGATGCCGGAGTTATTCACAAAAAATGTCACCTCATCAATGCCCACCGTATTGTGCGGGCCGACGTACGGATAGATGCAGAGTGTTATATAGTAACCGCATTGCACATGAGAAATGGACAAAACTTCGCCCATATAGTTGTTCACATGAACGCCCTTTTGAGGGCCATAATAGCAATCCACAGCGTTCTGCAACTGCGGATAAAAACATGTAAGGAGCAATCCGTTGCGAAGCTCAACTTCATAAGATTGCTCCCTGATTTGCGCAAAAAGAATCCAGATTGTCGTAACAAGAATGACCGCCAAGATCGCAAGGAGCACTTTCTTCATACTTCGCACCGCCCTGTTGCTAGTCTTGTGGAGGGTACTATGCTTTATATTACATATTTGGCGGTGTATTTATGAAACGAGAAAAAGAGGTGGTCGCCTTATGCGCCACCGCGCATGCCGCTGAAGGCGGCCGGAGTGAAGCGTTCCAGCAGATTAGAAAAAAGAATCGTTTCAGGACATAGATCTACGCCTGAGGCGGCGAAGAGGATGACTTTGCTTCATACTGCCAGAAAAACAGAAGTTTGCTTTACAAACCGGCAACAACCGTGTATGATAGATAAGTATTGTAAAGTATCGTTTGCGGGCGACCCGCAAAACATCCCGCATCAAAAGGATTGTGCTTTCTGACAAGTCGTATTTACGGTACAGCATGCACGGGAATTGAGACCCGTGCGGTGAAACGGGGCTTTCCGGCTCCGCCGTATAAATACTTGAACTTGTGGCGTATTAACAATTTCGAAAGACGTTGCTATTCGGCAAGGTCTTTGTTTTTTATGCTGAAACCCGGAAAAGAAATGAGGAAACATTGAAATACCATGAACTACTATCGGAGGGGATGAAAGCCACGCTCGAACTTGCGGGCTACACAACCCCCACGCCCATTCAGGAAAAGACATTGGAACTGATTCTGAACAAATGGGACATCTTGGGCATTGCCCAAACCGGCACGGGCAAAACCGCCGCATTCGCCGTACCCATCATTGAAAGGGCATTTACGGACAATGAAAAAACGCAGGCGCTCGTGCTTTGCCCCACCCGCGAGCTTGCGCTGCAGACCACGGAGGTTTTCCGCAGGCTTTCGACCGGCACGAAGCTTCGTACCGTTAGCGTTTACGGCGGGCAGTCGGCAACCGTTCAGATACGCGCGCTTCGCGCAGGAGCGCAGATCGTTGTCGGCACGCCCGGCAGGGTGAAAGACCTGATCCAGCGCAATGTTTTGAAGCTGCAAAACGTACGAACCGTAGTGCTGGACGAAGCGGATGAAATGCTGGATTTTGGCTTTTTGCCCGATATAAAAGCGATTCTTGCAAATGTTACAGGCAAGCACCAGACGCTGCTGTTTTCCGCAACCATGAACAAGGGCGTAACGGAAGTGGCGAAACAGTTCCAAAATGACCCGGTGCGCATCGAGCTCGGCAACCGCAACGAGCCCACCGAAACCGTGCGGCAGTCCTACCTGACCGCAGCCGAACAGCAGAAGTCGGGTGCTGTGCAAGGCCTTATCAAGCGGGAGCAGCCCCGCTTGGCGTTGATATTTTGCAACACGAGAAGGCGCGTAAAGAACCTGCAAAAGCAGCTTCTCTTGCAGGGACTTCCCGTCTCCTGCCTGCACGGCGATTTGAGCCAAAGCCAGCGCGATACGATCATGGACACGTTCCGCAGAGGTAAAACAACCGTGCTGGTGGCAACGGATGTGGCGGCGCGGGGCATCGACGTGAGTAACATCGACCTTGTGATCAACTACGACATCCCCGATAAGATGGAGTATTACGTGCATCGCATCGGCCGGACTGGCCGCGCCGGCCATGCCGGAAGGGCTTGCACGCTGGTCAGCCCGCAGGACAACGGCAAAATAATGGACATCGAACGGCGATTCCGTATCAAGCTTACCAAGGAGCAGGCAATCTCCTGCTAAAACAGCAACCAAAAAGGGAGCTGCCCGATGATTCGGGCGGCTCTATTTAATTCCAGGCACAAATTGCCCGGTTCTTACCGATAAAAGCCCATTGGCGCTCTTTTTATGGTATACTATTAAAGAAGATGTAAAAGCGCGGTGCCTTTGAAAGCCCGTGAAACAGGACGAAAGAATGAGCGTTATCGCATCAGGAAAGCAAAAGGTAAAACATGGTTCAAAAGAATGGTAAGAGCGGTGGCCGCTACTTTGTAAGGGTCTATTTGCACAGCGGCACCAGCACCAACCCGTTGGGTAGCGAAGAGCTGGCGATTTTTTGTGAATGCAGTTCTCCGGAGCCCACCACCGAAGAGGTAAAAAAGAGGGAGCTGGTTCAATGGGTCAACAGCAACCCCAAATGTAAAAAGAACCAAAGCAACGAAACCTACAGAATATCCAAGCATGCGGATGCCATGACCGTGGTTTTTCTGGCGGAACGGGAGATACAAGCCTGCCGCCTGGCCAATCGTATTTTCCCGTGTTTGGTTTCCTAAGCTGGGTTTTTCAACATGTTACGAAAACGGTATGTTAGCGAAAAGCAGGTGCCAAAAGGTACCTGCTTCGACTTGTTAAAAAAGGCGGCGTAAGCCGCCTTCCGTATATCAAAAAAGTTCCATGCATCACTTTTTTGAGGATTGCAGAAATTGCCTATACATTTCGTACCGGCGAAGTGTTACCGTTCCCACTCGAAAAATTCCTTGATCCCGTCGTACGCGCTCACATCAACGAACAGCACGCCATGTTCCCAGTCACTGTCAGAATAGACCTCCGCGTACAGCGTTTGCGAACCATAGCTGTTGCCCGCCTCGTACAGGGTTTTGTATAGGCGGCCAACAACCCCCGTTCGATAACTGTAATCGTATGTAATAAAATCAAGCGTGTGCCTGTTTCCCCGCGCGTCGTAAGAATCGCTGACAAAGCTGAGCGGGGCGCTATAGGGGCGGGGAAGAATGAGGCTTTGGTATACAGGATGCCCGTTTGCCTCCCCTATGGGTATCTTCAGCCCATAGCCCAAGGGAATGCCGGGATAAAGCCCCTCGGCAACGCCGTATTCGCCCGCGAGGGGATAGCTAAGCGCAGCACAAAGCCCCCACTTATCCGTTTCGTCGGATATGCCGTAAACAAAGGTGAGGCCACGCCTCTGCCCTTGCTGATAGAAGCTCATGTGCAGGAAGATGACGCGCTCCTTACAGGTCTCCATGTCGATGCTGCACGAAACGACGGAAATGCCCTCGAACGTTTGCCGCAGCAGGTCGCCCTCCTCCCCATAAGAAACACCTATGCCGTTTGCCAAAAGGAGCCGCTCCATGCCCGCATAACCGCCCGCCTCCGCCGCGTTTAGATTGATGCAAAACGCGAAAAGCTGGTCAAGCGTAAGCTTGCGCCCGTAGAAAGGCAGAGCGCCGATTTGTGATTGTGCTTGCGTAATTACTTTGCGGTCGCTTTCGCCGGGCAAGGGATTTGCGTCGTCCTCGCGCAGCTCGTCGATGTACGCAACCCTTCGCGCCGCCCACTCCCGTATTTCCTCGTATGGGCTGTTTGCGGCATCCTCATAAAGGGGGAGAAGCGCGTCGTATGCGGTGTAAAATTGATCGAGCTTCGCGTCGTAACAAATGCGGTAATCGCATTCATAAACAATCTCCGCCGCGCCGGTGGGATAAAATGTTTGCCGCGTGCGCGCATTTAGATAATAGTCGCCGGAGTCCGAAAGCGGAATGGATTCGTAGGAAACGGAATCCTCCCAAGTTTGCGTGTCGAAGCGATCCATATTCCATTCCGCATCGTAGCCATCGGTAGAATAGCTGTACACGCGCAAGCCCCGGCTGATGTCATACCAGCTTTCGCCGTAATCGTTAAAGCCCGTGCCGTGGCCGATAAGGCCGTTCCATATCAGGTAAGTCTTTGCGCCGAGCGTTTCAAAGCGGAAGGTAGGTGATTCCGCGTAATAATCCTCACGTAGGGTGATGATGCTCGAAGCGCTGTAATCGCCGCTTTCGGTCTTTTGAAACAGGAGCAGATAACGCATACCATCCTGATGATAAAACGTTAAAATGTCGATGTAGGCCACGCCGTGCGCATCGTCGTAACTGGGCATGTTGATGATGCACTCGGAACTATCCCCGTATTCATAATTGCGCACAAGGTCGCTTTTGCGGATGTCGTTCCAAGCGGCGTCCTGCATTCGTATGCCAAACGCCCCAAGCACTACGGCGAGGCTTTTCCATTCCCCAAGCCGCAGCGTAAGCGCCAAAGCGTCAAGCTCTTCCATCGTAAGGCTGCCGTCTAAATAAAAATAGTTGCCCTCGGGCTGGTAATAGCGATACGCCTCGGGCGGCAAAGCCTGTTCGCCCTCCGTCACGGGTGTGGGGGATGGGGATGAGGCGCTTGGCGATGCCGTGGGCGCGGAAGTAGCCCCGGGCGTCGCACTTACGGACGGGTTTGCCGGTGCGCAGCCTGCGAAGAGAAAAAGCAGAACAAGCGCAAGACAGGCGAATTTTTTCATAAAGGCTCCTCAAAGGCTTTTCGTGAAGCGGAAGAATGCGGCCATGAAGCCGTGTAAAACGCAGACGAACCCGTTAACCGCGCCATTCCACAAGCCGCTCGAGTGCGCGTCGGGGGCGCGCATCGGGCGCTTCGTCCGCATAGCCAAGGGTTACGGCGGCAAGTAGAAGCGAATCCTCCTCAAGCCACGCGCAAAGCTCCTTATATGCAAAAAACGTATCCGCGATCCACAATGAGCCAAGGCCAAGCTCCGTCGCCTTCAGCAGCATGTGCTCAATTGCGCCGCCTACGGACTGCGCGTCCACAAGCGAAAGCACATGGTCGGAAACGGAGCGCGCCTCGGGGTGAAAAATGTCGCGGCGGCTGAATACGAACACCGTCACGGGCGCTTCCTTCATGATACGGAAGGTGTTTTCCGCGCTGCCGGTTGGCATGCCTGTCTCACGGCACCCTTCAAGGCCCGCGTCAAGGCATGCGGCCATTTCCTTGCGCGCTTCGCCCTGCACCACAACAAAACGCCATGGCTGCAAGTTTTTGCCCGAGGGCGCAAGCCGCGCGGCTTCGAGAATTTCAACCAATGCCTCACGAGGGATGGGGTCGCCTTTGAAGCGGCGAATGCTCCTGCGGTTTTGGATGGCGGTCATAAGTTCCATAGGGATGTATTCCTTTCTAAATAGAATTTGAAGAAAGCAAGCTTATAGGCGGATTTGAAAATCCCCGAAGGAGAAACTACCCGCGCCGTGATGCAGCGCGTTTTTCGCGGCAAGCTCGCAAAACGCCGCGTCAACGCGCGCCAAAAGGTCAGTCGGCACGTCGAGCGCGTGGTGCGCAGGCAAAATGCGCGAAACGGGGAGCTTTGCGACGCGCGCCGCGGAGCGGGCAAAGGCGGCGGGGTCGGTTGTGGGGTAGTAGGCGTCCAAACAGCCAAGGTAGATAAGGTCGCCCGTATAAAGATACCCCTTTTCGGGCTCGCAAAAACACATGTGTCCCGGAGAATGGCCGGGCGTGTGGAGCACCTGTACAACGCGGCCGCCGAGGTCAAACACGTCGAGATCTTGTAAAATGCGGTACGGGGTTCCGCAAAACAGGCGGTAGGTTTGCATAGCAAACTCCGGAGGGAACGCGCAAGGCTCTTTCAGAAGCTGCGCCTTCACAACTGCAAGCGGCAGGGGAAATTGCCCCTCAAGCCAGCTTCTTTCCGCCTCATGTACGGCAAAATTGGGAAAGTGTTTGTGCCCGCCGATGTGATCCCAATGCGCGTGCGTCGCGACTGCGAAAACGGGTAGGCTCGTAAGCGTGGAAACGACGCGTGAAATGTTTCCTACGCCAAGCCCTGTGTCGATGAGAAGCGCGGACTGTTTGCCGAGCAGCAAATACGAATGCGTATGCTCGTAATGCGCGTACTCGCTGAGGGCATAGGTTGCATCGTCAATGCGCTCCACGGTAAACCAGTTTCCCAAAATGCGCTTCCTCCCGCTTGGCTGCCTGTGAAACAAGTATAGCGAATGGTTTTTTTATTGGGAATAGATGATTTGTAAATTTTACCACGCAAAAGCGCGCGGAGGCTTGCCGCGCGGCAGCGAGAAGTGGCATACTGAAAAAAGCAAAATCCGGCGGGGCAGTTACACAAGCGCCGCGCAAAACTGAGGGAACGCATGGAGCCTGGCATTCCGTTTGCCACGGGAAACACGGCGGCGCTGTACGTTAGCGGCGACCGCGTCATAAAGCTTTTCAACGAAGGACTGCCTGATGATGAGGCGAAAAGAGAGGCGGAAAAGCAAGGCTTTGCTTACGCTTGCGGCCTAATGGTACCCAAGGTGTACGAGGTAACGCAAATAGGCGGCAGACAGGCAATCGCGATGGAATACGTTGCCGGAAAAACCCTTGGCGCGCTCATGCGGGAAGCGCCGGAAAACGCGACGGATCTTTTAAAGCTTTCCGTGGAACTGCAAACCGAGATGCACCAAAAAACCGCGGAGAAGGGTGCGCTCGAGCCGATGCACGAAAAGCTCGCGCGGCAGATACGGCAAGCCCTTTCCGTGCCTGAGGCATGGCGT
>DLFZ01000144.1 GCA_002482435.1 Christensenella sp. UBA7707 | reverse complement strand
GTTTCGCTTAACGAGCCCTCGGCCGTCTCCCTCAGTTCATCTGAGGTGTTGCGATCCATGTTGACCTTGCCCACATAGCCCGTAACGCCCGCGCGCTCAAGCTCTTCCATAAGTACATGAGTGGCCTCGCGGTGGACACTCGAAAACATAACCACGCGTGTGGTACCCTTTTTGATAAGCTCCGAAGCGAGCTTGCGGTACATTCGCCGCGCATAATCCGTATCCCGAAATGCCGCCTCGGTCTTGAAGGTATAGCGGTTGAGCCACTCTAACAGCTGCAAATCCATCCCCAGGCCGAGCATTGGGTACTGCGGCGCGTGCAGGTGCATGTCGCAAAACGACGGGATAATGAGCTTATCGCCGTAATCCTCCACCTGCAAGTGTCGATATTCCCCGGGCAATACCTCGTACACGCCTTGAATGACGCCGTTTTCCGTAACGATGTATCCGTTTTCTACGCAGGTAAGCTCATTGAGTGCCGGCGCGTAAACGATGTTTCCTTTGATGGCTTTGGTTTCGTGCATAAAAAAGACCCCCTCCCCTGTTTGCGCTCGCGCGTACCCGCGCGAAAAGTCACAGCACGCGCATAGATGTGCGGCTTGTTTTTTTATGTTTGCTGCGTGAGCTCTTTTAGCCTCATGAGCTCGGCAACGCTATCTACATCGTAAAGTTCCAACTCATCTTCAAGCTGGAAAAGAAGCAACGCGTCCTCGTGCCTTCTTATCACCTCGCTGCCGCCGCTGTCTTCGCTGAGCATGCGAAGTCCTTCAAAGAAGCGCTTGGGGAAGATGGCGGGGTTGCCGCGCCGCGTTCCGTGCCCCATAGCGATGAGGTTTTGAGGGTGTTCCATGAAAAAGGCGATTTCCGCTTTTACGCTTTCTTTTCTAAGCTTGGGCTGATCGGCCACGAGGAACATCAGCGCGTCGGCATCCTCTAGCGCGTCCATTCCAAGGCGTATGGTGTGGCTGATGCCATCCTCCGGCTTTTTGTTTTCCACGGCGAGAAAACCGTGGCTTTTTGCAAGCTCCATAAGCCTTGGGTATTGTGTTACCACAGCCACAGCGTAAAAATCCTCTTTCGGGATTACGTCGATGGCGCGCTCTGCGAGCGTTTTCCCTTCGAACATCGCTTCAAGCTTGTTGACGCCGAACCGGCTGCCGCTTCCGGCAGCCATGAGAATACAGCCAAGTTTCATAAAGGCCTTTGATACCTGCCGCGCGCAATGTATTTGCCCGCGCCGCTCTGCTTCAAAACGCCGTTTTCCACAGCGTGCACGCCGTTTACCAAAACATCCTTTGCGCGCCCCTTTACCGCAAAACCCGCATACGGGGAGTTATCACAATGATGTGCATGATCGGTGTCGGTTATGTGTGAAACGGCGTTCGGGTCCCACACGACGATGTCCGCCGCCGCGCCCTCTTTGATTTCGCCGCGGTCGGGCATTCCGAAAAGAAGCGCCGCATTTCGCGAAAGATATTTCACCATTTGCTGCAAGGTAAGCTTTCCCTCAAGCACGCCGTAGGTATAAATGAGCTGCGCGCGGTGCTGTACGCCTGCTGAGCCGTTCGGAATCTTTGTAAAATCGTCTTTTCCTGCGGCCTTCTGCGCCATTGTAAAGGAGCAGTGGTCGGTGCCGATGGTTTGGATGTCGCCTGCGGTAAGCCCCTGCCAAAGCGCTTCGCAGTCGTCTTTTTTGCGAAGCGGCGGGCTCATCACAAACTTTGCCGCATCGGCGTCCAAATACCGTTCATCCGTCAAAAGAAGGTACTGCGGGCAGGTTTCAAGGTACACCGTTTGAGCGCGCTCACGCGCGCGGCGTGCCTCAAGCAACCCTTGGGCGGTGGAAAGATGTACCACATACGCGGGTGCGTCCGCAAGTTCCGCAACGCGCATATAGCGCGCTACCGCCTCCGCCTCGATGGCGGCAGGGCGCGAAAGCGGATGCCCTTCGGGGCCGGTAACGCCGCTTTGCTTCACTTCGTCGCACATGCGTAAAAGCACTTCCCAGTTTTCGCAGTGGATGCCGATGAGCGCACCATGTTTTTTTGCTTCCTTGAGTGCGGCGTAGATCTGCCCATCGTCCACCTTCAGGCCGTTATAGACCATGTACATTTTATAAGAGGTAACACCCGCAGCGCTCATATCATCCATCTCGGCGGCGGTTTGTGCATCCCAACGGGCAATGGCCATGTGGAAGCCGTAGTTGCAGGAGCTGCCTTGTGCCTTCTTGTGCCACGCGGCAAGCGCCTCCTTGAGGGTGCCGTTTCTTTCCTGCGTGGCAAAATCGAGAACCGTTGTGGTACCGCCCAAAATGGCGGCCTTCGAGCCGGTATCGAAATTGTCTGCCGTAACGGCGCTGCCGGTATCGAGGTCGAAATGCGTGTGCGTATCGATAAAGCCGGGCATCACATACATACCTTTGGCGTCGATCACCTTTGCACCATCGGGCACAATTCCCTTTTTTACGCTTACGATGCGCCCGTTTTCCACAAGCACATCGGCCTCGAACATCGAATCGGCATTGACGACGGTTCCGTTTTGAAGAAGCGTTTTCACGGCTGAACCTCCATTCTCTTTGCCGCACTGTAAAAAGCCTTGTTGGCCTGCGGCGCGGGAAGTATTTGCGGATTGGAAACGTTTGATACACGCTTTTTTGCGGCAAACAAAAAGCGCCTTGCGCAAAGTGTAGATTACCCCTGCGCCAGACACCCATAGCAGAACCGAAGGCGGTTCCGTAGAAACTTCCGCGCCGTTTCGCGGAATTATATGAGAACCTTGCTTACGGCATTATCTTAACACCCGCATCGCATTTTTGCAAGCGCCCGGCGTGAAAAATGCAAGCTATTGCGGCAGCGCTGAAAGCTCTTTTTCTTGAAAGAATCGCACATATTTCACATGAGAATTCCTATTATTCCACTCGGAAAACAGCCATTTCTGTTGATATTCATTATTCGCAAGATAGTATCACGCTTTTGGTTGAAATTTCACAGGAATGTACATTTTCCATATTTCTTTGGCTATAAAAATGTGTTATACTTGTTCCAAAGCAAAAAGATATTTTGATTCGTACAAATTTTTTAATATTTCTTCTACAAAAAACGGATAAGGAGGGGAGCATTTGAAGCAGCACGAACTGGTTCAAGCGGCATTCGAGGGGCGCGCAACCTACGTGATCAAAAACGCGCGCGTGGTGAACGTGTTTACCAACGAGATCATCGAAGCCGACGTTGCCATTTACGAGGATACCATCATCGGCGTAGGCAGTTACAGTGCCGAGCGCGAGTACGACGCGAAGGGCGCATACCTTTGCCCGGGCTTTATCGATTCGCACGTCCACATCGAGTCCTCCATGGTCATCCCTCCGTCCTTCGCCCGCGTCATTATGCCCCACGGCACCACCGGTATCATTGCCGACCCGCACGAGATCGCCAATGTGAGCGGTACTGCGGGCATCCGCGCCATGTACAAGTTTTCCGAGGGGCTTCCCCTTCGCGTTTATTTTATGATGCCCTCCTGCGTTCCCGCTACGAAGTTTGAAACCTCGGGTGCGGAGCTTTTGGCAGAAGATATGCTGCCGTTTACCAAAAAAAGCCGCATTTTAGGCCTTGGCGAAGTGATGGACTATGTGAGCGTCATCAACGCCGACAAGGATATGCTCGACAAGATCCGCCTGTTTGACGGACGCCCCATCGACGGCCACGCGCCGCTCGTTTCGGGCCGCGCGCTCAACGCCTACCGCATCGCCGGCCCCGCGACCGATCACGAATGCTCCAACTACGACGAGGTACTCGAAAAGCTCCGCACGGGCATGGGGATCATGCTTCGCGTTGGCTCCGCCGCAAAGGGCATGGACGATATTTTAAGAAAGATCGCAAAAAACAAGCTCCCCACCGAAAACATGACCTTCTGCACCGACGACAAGCACATCGAAAACATCCGCGCCGAAGGGCACATCAACCACATCGCGCGGCTTGCGGTTTCCTGCGGCATCGACCCTGTAGAGGCCGTAAAAATGGCATCCTACAACGCGGCGCGCATTTACGGTTTGAAGCGTGCGGGCGCTGTGGCGGTGGGCTACAGGGCGGATATGGTTCTCTTCAAAGACTTGAAGGATTTCGAGGTCGTCCAGGTGTTTACCGGCGGCGAGCCGTATGAGGATAGGGAATTCCCCTACCCGCTCATCCCGCAGGAAGTGTTCCACAGCGTTCACATGGCACCGCTTACGCGCAACTCACTTGTACTCAAAACCGACAAAGACGTTATGCCCGTTATCAGCATGGTCGAAGAGCAGCTTGTAACAAAGCTTGTTTATCGCAAGGTGCAGCTTGAAAACGGCGCTTTTAAGCCCGATGCAAAGCTCACCAAGCTCGCCGTAATCGAACGTCACCACGCCACGGGCCGCATCGGCCTTGGCATTGTGGAAGGCTTGAACATCGTTGACGGCGCAATCGCCTCCACCGTTGCGCACGACTCGCACAACCTTGTGGTTGCCGGCGACAATGACGCCGATATGATACTCGCTGCGGATTCTTTGCGCGAATGCGGCGGCGGTTACAGCGTGGTAAGCCACGGCGTTGTTATCGCGCGCCTGCCGCTTCCCGTTGCGGGCCTAATGACGGACGCGCCCATCGACGGCGTAATCGAGCGCCAGCGCGCGCTTCTCGACGCGGCGTGCAGCCTTGGCGCAAAGGCGGAGAGCGACCCGCTCATCGCCCTTTCCTTCCTTGCGCTTCCGGTGATTCCGGCCGTGCGCTTGACCGATAAGGGACTGTTCGACGTTGTGAACATGCGCTTTGTGCAATAAAGCCGCCGCACAACGAGGCAAACTGTTTTTCATTTCTCAAAAAGCGATTTTGTTGTTTTTTGATTTGACCGACTTTTGAAACACAATTTCCATTTTCATAGAGCAAACGGGCAAAAACGGGCAGAATATCCGCATGGTGCGGCGAAAGCCGCGCATATGGGATGCCTAAAAGCCTGTTTGGCTCAAAAAGCAAAACTGTAGTATCCGGAGGTAGCCGTTATGGGCGCAGTAGGAAAAAGCGTCACCCGCGTAGACGCGGTTGATAAGGTAACTGGCCGGGCGAAATATACCGACGATCTTGCCGACAAAAGCGCATTGATCGCCAAGGTATTTCGTTCCACCATCGCGCACGGCATGGTAAAAAGCATTGACATTTCCGAGGCACTTAAAATTGAGGGCGTCGTGAAAATCGTCACCTGCTTTGACGTACCAAACAATGAGTTTCCGACCGCGGGCCACCCGTGGTCTACCGACCCGCATCATCAGGATGTGGCGGACCGCCTGCTGTTAAACCGGCATGTCCGCTACTACGGCGACGATGTGGCGGCGGTCATCGCCGAAACCGAAGTGGCGGCAAACCAGGCAATCCGCGCCATCAAGGTTGAATACGAGGAATATCCCTTCGTGCTCGACCAGATCGAGGCCATGCAAGACGGTGCGCCGCAGCTTCACGACAGGTTTAAAAACAACATCCTTGCAAGCTCCGGCTACGAGGAGGGCGATTTTGAAGAGGCCGTTAAGGAACCCGGCCTCATCTGTGTGGACAAATGGTATGACACCCCCATGGTGCAGCATTGCCACATTGAAAACCA
>DLFZ01000162.1 GCA_002482435.1 Christensenella sp. UBA7707 | reverse complement strand
GCCATCATTGCGTCGATATCGACGCTTTGCCGATCGACAACCGTTGAAACCCAGCCTGAAGTACCCGAATAAATATGGGTATCGCCTGTATTGGTGCAGCCCGAGCCGATGCCGATGAGCGTGGCGTCACCGCCGCCGCCAAACACGGGTGTGCCTTCGCAAAGCCCAAGCGCTTCAGCCGCCTCGGCGGTAAGCCCACCCACATTATCGGTCGCTTTGACAATGCGCGGCAAATGCGCCATGTTGACCCCAAACATTTTGCAAAGCGGCTTGCTCCAGCCCCGCTTCTCACTTCTAGAATCATAGAGGAACGTGGAATAGGCGGAATCCTCCGTCATCACAAATTGTCCCGTGCAGCGGCAAAGGAGGTATTCTTTTACGTCAAACCATTTGTATATGCATTTAAAAAGCTCCGGCTCGTTCTTTTCCACCCATTTGTACTTCCAAACGGGGTCTTTTACGCTGGAGGATACCGCGCAGGTAATGCGAAGGCTCGTTATTAACCGGAATATGTTTGCGCCGCCAGCTTGCAGCCCGTGAGCCATGCCCTCTTTTAGCTCGTCGCCCGCGCGCTGATCCATATAGCTCATAGGCCTTCGTACCGCATGCCCGTTTTTATCCACCAGCACGAGCCCCTGCATTTGCGTGCAAAACGAAATGCCCGCGACCTGCTGAGGTGTCACATCGCACTTTTCAAACAGCGAGCGCGTGGTGGCGCACATGGCGTTCCACCATTCCTCCGCATCCTGTTCTACCCCGCCGTTTTCAAGCACATAAAGCCCATACCCCTGCTGTGCGCTTGCAAGAAGCGTTATTTTTTCGTCCAACCGAAACAAACAGGTTTTTACCGCTGTTGTGCCTACGTCGTATGCGATTGCATAAGCCATACCGCTTTCCTCCTTTACCCCCGGTGCGAGATTTGCGAGCGCTCCACCGTAAAGGCGGATTCAAGGAACTTCAAAAGCTCCCCAACCACCCTTTCGTCGTCTGAAAACACGCCGTCGTCACAGTAAATCTGAAAGCGTTCCTTGTAATAGTCACAGGAATAGGAAAATTGCAGCATCATCAAAAGGTTGTCAAAGAAAAAGGCAAACAACCGTGGGTCGGCATCTTTTCGAATCACACCTTCCGCCTGCGCTTGCATAAGAAATGCCCGATAAGCGCCCGAGGAAATGCTTTCGATCTCCTTTGCAAAAGCACGGGCGTACTTTTTGCAGCTGCCCGCGGTGATCTCATGGTATAAAACATGGTAACCGCTGTGCTCCTTTGCGCTTTTTTGAAGCGCACGAATCAGCTTTTCGGCACGAACAAGTATTTTATCGTCGCAAGCAAGCACCTCGGCAATCACGCGGTTGAGCTCCGCCAGACACAACCTTAAGCACGCCTCAAAAAAATCATCTTTGCTTGCGTAATACTTGTACAGTACGCCCACGCTGACGCCGGATTTTTTAGCAATCGTGTGCATGTTCGCTTTGTCAGGCCCGTTCTCGGCAAATTCCGCAATACCGGCTTCCAAAATGATTTGGATTTCTTCGTCGGTGAGTTTTTTGAACATGGAGCACCTTCCTTCGGTCGGGCTTGTTGTAGGAGAGGAGGTTCACAAAGAAATGATTTTTCAAGAGAGATTGTCGTGAATTTACATTCACGTCTTAAATACAGTATAGCACCGTGCATCAAAAACACAATATTGTTTTTAAAATTTCGCAAATCTTTAGCAATAAAAAAGGAGCCGTCTATCGGCTCCTATAATAGATTGTGTGGGTCATTGGCAGGCAGCGTAAAAATACGCCAAAGCCTATGCTTTTCCCGCGCCCACGGCGGCGAGCACGTTTTGCACCAATGGTTCGATGCCCTTGACGATAGCGGGCCAATCCTGAACGATATCGGGAAAAACAGAATGCTCGGTTTTTACCAGGCAATTTTCATCGCGCAGGCCAAAAACCGCTCCGTTTTTGTATTCATCTCCTACCCCAATCACCTGAAACGACAGCGACCGCAGCGTATTCGCCACGGGCGTGACCAAATGATCGTGATAGTACTTAAGATTTTCTTCGTTTCCAACCATCCCGCCATGCCCTACGACCCCAACGGGCGTGCCACGAAACGCGCAGCGGTATTCTGGGCGAACCAGCCAGTTCGCATAGGCGATTTCGTTGATTTTTTCAAAAAGGATCATCAACTTCGATGGAATCGGCGAATAATGCGGTACAACAAAAAAAATACCATCGGCCTGCTCAATTGCGGAAAGCACCCGGTTGAATGCCATGTCAAACGGGCATTGGCCGGTATTGCAACACGCTCCGCAAAGCGTACATGGAACAAGCGCACAATCCTGCAACGGCAAATTTTCGACCGTCGCTTCCGGCTTCTCGCGCAATATAAGTTCGCTGATTTTGCCGCATACCATAACGGAAGCGCTTTTGTCGCCCTTCGCAACCGTGTTGGAGGCAGATATACATACGATTCTCATTGTCACCTCAAAAGAATAGATTTTTACCAGCGGCAGATTGGCTATACATCACCCATAGAGACGTAAAGTATCCGTTTACCGCACGTTTTTTGCGCCTTTGTGCGCCCGTTTCACTTCATACATCGCTTGATCGGCCTTATCGAGAAGCGATTCAAGCTCCTCCCCATCCTCATTGTAAAGCGCATAACCGATGCTTACCTTCAAAGGCAGCAAATGGCCTTGAAATTCAAACGGTTTTTCGAGCGCGGAATACACCCGCTTTTCCAGCGTGTGAAGGCCGCTGCGGCTCGTCGCGGTCGCAGCGAGAATGCCATACTCATCGCCACCAAGCCGTGCAACCAAATCCGCCTTTCGCACAGCGGAGGCGGCGCGCAGCGCCACTTCTTTGATTGCCGCATCGCCCGCATAATGCCCATAGGTATCGTTGATCTCCTTAAGGCCGTCCAAATCCATGGAAACAACGCCGAACCTACCGTTTTCCCGCGCAGCCTCAGAAAGCTTTTGGCGAAGCCTATCATAAAACAGCGACCGGTTCGGAATGCCAGTAAGGCTATCATGGGTAGCCTTATAAAACAACTCGCTCTCCCCGTTTTTGATCGCGCTGGACATTGCAGCCGCAATCGCCCCCGAAATAAGACGAAGTACCTCAACGGTATTCTCATCAAAGTGATTGACTTCCGGAGAAAATACCTTCAGTACCCCCACCACATCATCGCGACAGATGAGAGGCATCACAATCATGGACTTTATGCCGATCTTGCGACACGCGTTCTTGTTGACACGCGCGTCGATTTCAATGTCGTTGCTGATCAATGGCGTACGCGCGTTGATGCAAAGCCCCGAAAGGCTGTTACCAACATCCAGCCTTAGCCCCAGAAACTTCTCGGCGATGCCGGCTACGGAGCTATAAACAAGCTCGCTCTTTTCAATCAATTCTACGGAAGCACCGCTTGCGTTTGTAATGCGCTGTGCCCGCGCAGTTACAAGGTTCATGATAGCGCCAAGGTCGATTCCCTGCTGGACCACCTCGGTTTGCATGGCGATGATTTCCAGCAGCTTATCGTTGCTTAAAATGCTTTGGTTCAAAACGGTTTTCCGCCCCTATTCCATTCATTTCCGATTTTAGGAGTACGCTTAACTTCAAAATCGGTACATTCCATATATCGAAAACAACGGGCATTTCTTAACGGCAGATTGAACGGTTTAAAAGATTTCTATCTTTCGCACTACAACGGCAGTTGGTAGCCCTTTTCATCAACGAGCCGTACAAGCGCGTCTACGGTTTTTTCATCATACAAAAGGCCTTTGTTTGCAGTCAATTCGCTTATGGCGGCATCAACGCCCAAAGCAGGCCGATAGGGTCGATGCGATATCATCGACTCAAAAACATCCGCAACAGCGAGGATCATCGCTTCGGGGAAAATATCGGGTGCTTGAAGGCCGCATGGATACCCGCTTCCATCCAGCCGTTCGTGATGCTGAAGAATGATTTTTGCCATGGGCAAAAGAAGTGGTACTTCTTTGAGAATTTCATACCCAGCTTCCGGGTGCGTTTTTACAAGTGCAAGTTCACAAGCCGTCAGTTTTGCGGGCTTTGCGAGAAGCTCGCTTGGAATGCCGATTTTACCGATGTCGTGCACGATACCCGCACGAAAAACGGCTTCGCAGCGTTTTTCATCCCACCCGAGTTCCCGTGCAATTGTAAGCGCGATGTGCGCCACACGGCGCTGATGGCCTGAGGTATACAGGTCTTTTTGCTCCACCATTTTGGCTACGGCAAACATGGTGCTGTCGATGGCGGCCTCAAGCTGTTTTGCTTTTACGGCAATGATATCCTGATGGCGAATGTTGTCCATAGCGATTGCCGCCGTATCGGCAAGCACCTGCAACACCTTGACCTCTTCGAAAGTAGTGTTGTGTATTTGCCCCCAGTAAGAACCGATCGCGCCGATCGGCTCGTTTGTTTTGATGGGCACCATGGCGAGGCTTTTTACAAAAGTTTTTTTGTACACTTCAAGAGGAATACGCGAATCGGTATAGATATCCTCAATAATCGCCGGTGTTCTATGAAGCATTACCCATCCGCTGATACAGTCTGTCATCGGGAAGCGGTTGCCCTTCCAAAGCGGGGTAATTGCATCTTCTTCGGCGTAATAGCAAAAATCGTCATCACGCAAAACAAAGGTTGCGCCGTCGGAGCCAATCAAATCGCGCACGGAATGGCGTACGATGTCCATAACGGTCGGCAAATCGCGGGATGCCGAGAGCTCCTGTACAATCGGCAGCAGCCGCTCCATGGTGTGAATGTATACGGCATTATCCTGTGCAGTCATCACGAGCCCTCCGTTTTTGGCACCGTTTTGTGCTCTTTTTTAACTACCTCCCATACGGTCTATATAATTATTTTATAAACGATACAAAATCATGTCAATATTTAGGGAAAAACAAAGAAAGAAGCCGAGGGTTCCGTTGGCAAGGCGTGAATGTTGCATTTCTTTGTAAATATCAGGCGACATACTATTTTTTGCCGTATAAACAGATTCGCCCAGCAAAACTCACTTTAGCTTAAAATAGTCCATAGCCGACGTTTGCTCAAAGCCACAGGATTTGTACAAATTGAGTGCCGCAGCGTTTTCGGTTGCCACTTGAAGCATGATTTCATTTGCACCGGTCTCCCTCAGTTTTTCGATGGATTTAAGAAGGATGGCCCTTCCTAATCCCTTTCCTCGGTTTTCAGGCAATACGCCCAACCCATAAATACCGCCTAACCCATTTGTTTGCTGCAAATGGGCTTTTCCAACAATTTGCTCACCTTTTTCCGCGAAATAAATGGTTACACCATGTTTTTCCTCCTCCTCGGGTAAAAGAGTAGGTTCAAACGGCGTGCCTTCGTTGTCTTGCTTTTCGTGGTTGCCAAAATAAATCGCGTTTTGCCGGACCAGTTCGCGGGCATCCGCATTTGTAGCCTTTTGAAAGGTAATATCCTGCAACGAATCCGCTGAAATTTCCGCATCGCTACGTAAGTACATTTCAAATTCCGAATGCTCGTAGGAAGCGCCGATCTTTTTTATAAATTCCTGACCGGCGGCAGCTTTTTTATCACACAAAACAAGGACGCCAGTTGCGTTCCTCCGTTTACACTCCGCAATTACAAGTTCATGAAGTTTCGAAAAAACACCCAACCTGCGGTATTCCGGATGCACCATGCCGGTTACTTCAAAAGGCGTTTGCGAACCGCCGAAGCTGCATATCCCAATGTAGCCAATCAGCCGCTCTCCTTCGAAGCACATAAATTCGTTGATGTTTTGAAGCGGACTTGCGTCCGCGCTGTTTAAAGCATCGGCAAGCTTATAATCAAGTTCCAGCTTTAATGCAATTTGATCATGGCTGCAGCATTGCGTTTGAAGCGCGCGAATCATTTCACAGTCTTTTTGATCGAGTTTGTTTTTCAGTTTGATCCATGGCTCTAAAAGTGTTTTCTCCATGTGAAATCCTCTCTTCGAATTTATATCCTGCAAATGTCGCGCGCTTTAACACACTTCAAGAAAACCTACACACGTAAAAGCCCGCGGAAGCCGCGCGCGCCGTAAAAAGCCTGCGTGGTATTGTAATAAACGAACACACGCCCATAATGACGGTTGGCAAACAATGCGCCACCAAGCCGATGGATCTCCTCGGGCGTTTTGATCCAACTTGAAGTTTTTAAATCGAATTCGCCCAGCTGCTGCAATGCGTTGTACTGCGCCTCGTCCATCAGTTCGATGCCCATGTCGTCGGCCATTCCCTGCGCGTTGCCGGTGGGTTCAATGCCCTGCTTTTTGCGCTTTTGTTCGCCAGCGTGGTCGTAGCAGGTGTTACGGCGTTCCAATGGTGTTTCAGGGGCGCAATCGGCAAATAAAATTTCGCCCGTTGCGTCGTCACGCCCGATCACGTCGGGTTCGCCACCGGTTTTTTCCATCTCCAGAAGGGAACGAAATTTATCCGGTCTCTGCTCAAGCCTAGCGCGAACATAGGCCCATTCAACGCCTTTATGGCGCTCAGAATGCGCATAAAAACGAGTTTCCAACATGTTTAAAAGTTCATCATTTTTCATAATCTGCCTCCTTGCTAAAACGTAATTTAACCTATGTCTCGAACACATTTGCCGGCAGCGGTTTTGCGTTTTTCAGCACGTCGCCATTCAACATTTCCAGTTGATTTTTGCCGGATTGGGTTCTTTTTCAACGGCAACTGCGCGAAGCGCTGCTTCCATGCGCAAACATTCGGCAGCGGCGCAAAGTTCGATTTGCTCCCACGGTGCGTCCGTTCCAAGCGTTT
>DLFZ01000107.1:4211-7566 GCA_002482435.1 Christensenella sp. UBA7707 | reverse complement strand
AAGCGCTTTTTTGAGCGCGCTGCCTACAACATCATCGGGGATGTTTGCATTTGCGGTATTGCTTGCCCCGAGCGTCGCGTTAACGGTGTTTGCGGGGGGCGCAATGTAGGAGGGTGTGCTGGGCGTATAAACAGCGGTCAGTGTAGCTGAGTAACCGCTAATTGTACCCGCATAAGTGGTGCCGTTTGCCGTAACGCTGACCGAGGCTTCTTTTTGCGCATCGGGCAGCCAAACATACAGTTTACCGGAAGCATCGGTCAAAACACCCGTAAGCCCGTAGGCGTAGCCAAGCGCGGGCGTAAGGGTTATGCTACTTACAGCCGTTTCTTTTGAGATGTCTGCCAGCGTGAGCGTATACAGCTTAACATCATCCGCGGGTGTTGCCGCATTTTTCGGTGTGGTAAGAGACATGCTGTTTATGCTGCCGCCGGATATGGTAACGTTGTTAGAGCCGATCGCGTAGCCGGTACCGGTGTTTAGTACCGTGCCACCGGATACGGTAGCGCTGTTGGTGGTACTGATGGTGGGAGCAGCACCGCCGCTTACAACCTTGCCACCTTCTACGGTAACGTCGGTGCAACTGATGGCGGGAATGACACCACTGCTTAAAACCGTGCCACCTCTTACGGTAACGTTGCTAGACGCAATCGCAAGGAAGTTCGCGCTTTTTACAGTACCACCTTCTACGGTAACGGCGCCAGCTGCACTGATGGTACTGCCGCTGCCACTGTTTTCTACCGTGCCGCCATTTACTTCAACGGTGGTGGCGCTAATGACGGGAGCGTTGCCGTTACTTAGCACCGTGCCGCCCGTTACTTTAACGGTGGTGCCACCAATAACAGGTGCGTCGCCATCGTTTTGCACCGTGCCGGCGGATACCTCAACATTGGAGCCGGCGCTAATGGCGAAACTACTACCGCCGTTTAGCACTTCGCCGCCGTTTACGATTACGTTATCGGATATGATGGTCGAAGCTCCCCCTGTGTGCAAAACTGTGCCGCCGGATACGGTGACTGTACAAGTACTTGCTGTATAAATAACAGGAGCGGCGGAGCATTGCACCGTGCCGCCCAATATGGTAACGTTGCCGGTGCTGAAGATAGGATAGCTATATTCGCTACGGATCATCCCGCCGCCTAAGGCGCTGCTATCCGTAATCGTCAGATTGTAATCTTTTGTAGCTAGAAAGTTGATGGCATCAGGCCCCTTGCCTTCAATGGTTTTTCCGTTTAAATCAATGGTAAGGTTTTTAGCGATGATTGTAAGCGTATACGGCGGACCCGCCGCCGGCTGCAATGTCACATTATCAAGCAGGCGTACGGTTGCGCCATCTGCCGCTGCGTTAATGGCTTCCTGAACGGTAGCGTACTGAGCGCCGCCCACAATTTCTGCAACCGCGCTCACCGCCAAGGCGGGGGTGGGCAGTAAGGTCATCACCAAAATTGCGCATAGCAGTGCGCTGAAAAAACGTTTTCCTTTCATTCGTATCCTCCTAACCGCATTGGGCGTAGCGCATCATACCGGATGACCGCCCCAGTCACCCTACACCTTGAAAAGGGACTTATGGAGTTGTGCTTTTAATTTCAATATTATATAGTAAATTTTTCCAGATGAATAGTGTTATTGCCTAGAAAAGCTGCATTTTGTCGAAGACGATCACATTGCAGTTGTACATGTATTTACACTTTGTATTGCTTGATGCGCCAAATGCAGGTTGTTCATCCTGCAACTTTTGGGTAAATTATTCGGTTCTTTTGTTTACAGGTGAATTGTAGGGGGTCATAAAAAGCAATGGGGGGTTCGGCATAAGTGCCGCCCCCCCCTAAAGTGGAACCGAAAAGCTGGACGCAAGAAATGTAGATTGGGGCACATTCGCTCCGGTCAGCCGCTTCTTTGACCTTTTATATGCTTCCCCAGCTTTTGCGCAATTTGTGAACGATGCGCATGATCGAAAGTGTTTCCTGGTGCGGCAATTCCTCGCACTCGATCTTGCCCGCAGCAATGGCCTTTTTCGAGGCCTCCACCTGGTATTCGTAGCCGCTTATCTGCGCGGGCGCAAAAAAGGTTTCCGTGAGCGCGCATTTGCCGTCGTAAACGTCCACGCGCGCGGGGTTGTTGATGTTGTCCACCGCTAGGTAGCCGTTCGTGCCATAAATCACGCCGCGCCTATCGGTGTTTGCGAGCATGGTGGAATAAAGGTTGGCCGTCACGCCGTCGCGGTAGCGCAGCAAAATGCTGTTCTGCTCGTCCACGCGTTCATCCGTAAGAACAGCGTCTGAGATAACCTCGTCAATCGGCACGCTGTGGTACATGCGCGCGAAATTGATGGGGTATACGCCAAGGTCCAAAAGCGCGCCGCCTGCATAGGCGTGCTTCACAAGCCGCTCCACATGCGTCAGCCGGTAACCGAGGTTTGCTTGCAAGGAAACGATGTTTCCGATACGCCCTTTTTCAAGCCGTTCACGGATCATAGGTACCACGGGCATGAAACGCGTCCACATTGCCTCGCAAAGGAAAACGCCCTTTTCGCGGGAAATGGCAACGAGGCTTTCCGCCTCGGCGGCGGTTACGGTAAAGGGCTTTTCGCACAAAACCGGCTTTCCAGCCTCAAGGGCGCGTTTTGTGTACTCGTAATGGAGCGTGTTGGGCAGCGCAACGTAAACAAGCTCGATGTCTTTGTCTGCAATCAGCTCGTCGTAACTGCCGTATGCGCGGGGGATGTTGTGCGCATGCGCAAACGCGCGCGCCTTTTCAAGTTCGCGCGAGGCCACCGCCAGGCATTTCGCGCCTTCCATGGCTGAAAGCGTGCGCGCCATGGCGCCCGCGATGATCCCCGAGCTTAAAATTCCTACGTTCATGGCGTTTCTCCTTTGCGACGGCCCGTAAATTGCGCAAAAACGGCGCGGCTGTATGATGCCTTAAGTATACGACATTTCAAGGCGCTTCGCACGTTGCCACGCGTATAACGCTCACTTCTCTGCGGCGTAGGAATTGATACGCTTCCAAAGGTCATGCAAAAAGCTGCTGCCGCGGCTTATGAGGATGCCCGTTATCAGGCAGCCGATCCACTGCGGCGCGGCATGCACGATGTCAAGAAGCTCAAACACCGATACGTGCGCCGACAGCGCTACCGCAATGCCCACCGCCAGTGAGCAAAGCGCGCTCCACGAAAGTTTTCTCTTTTGCTCATCCCAAATGAGCTTTAAGGTTTCCACCACCGCTTCGGTGAGAAGCCCCAAAACAAGCACCGTCCAAAAAAGCTCCATATCTTTCACCCCCTTAAGACGTGAGGGTTTACCTCCCCTCGCTTTCTATATGTATCGCGGCGCGGGCGGCTTTACCACCGCGCCGCCGC